>NZ_CBDTOK010000092.1:0-43506 GCF_965361945.1 Zongyangia sp.
CAAGCCAGCGTCATTTAGGCGCTGGCTTGGTTTTTCGGCCTTCTAGGCCGCGCTTCAAGCCACCCCTCTTAGGGGTGGTCTTGACTGCAAAAATAGTATACAAATGGGTTGCTTTTTTCAAGGTAATGGCGTATGATGGTGCCAACACAAAGATAATATATTTCTATCTGTGAGAAGGTGGATCATATGAGTCGGAAAGTTTCCTATACCAAAGCACAGATGGTGGGAGAAATTCTCTGTCTAGTAGTACTGTTTTTCACAGCATTAGGACTTTGGCTTCGCTGGCCTGGCATACCGGAGAGAATCCCCACCCACTATGGATTTTCTGGTGAGGCAGATGCTTGGGGAAGCAAGGATTCCTTATGGATTCTGTGGCTTGTTCAGGCCGGCTTATATCTGCTGCTCACCGTTGTGACGCTTTTCCCGAAGGTTTGGAACACTCCGGTGCCGGTGACAGAAGCAAATCGGAATTTTGTTTACAGCACCACCCTTTCAATGCTCATTGTAATGAAATTGGTGATTGCCTGTGTTTTCTTTTACCTGGTGGTTATCGCTGGAGGGCAGGAGAAGAGCTTGGGTGGATGGTTTTTCCCGGTGGTTTTAATCGGGATTTTCGGCCCTTTAGTCTATTTCTACCGCAAATGTTCTCGGGGAGCCAGAGCCATTGAAAATATGGCCCAAAACGGAAAAAGTGCTTCATAGGAAAAAAGAAATGTCCCTGGACTTTAAAGTCCAAGGACATTTTTATATCTAAAAAGAAGTATCGATAAAGCCGCCGCCGATAACGTAGTCCCCGTCGTAAAAAACACAGGACTGACCTGGGGCAGGGGCACGCTGGGGTGTGTCAAATTCCACTTGTACCCTGCCTTCCGCCAGAGGGGTGATGGTGGCATCGGCTTCCTTTGCCATGGATCGGATTTTAACTCCGGCTCGAAGGGGAGAAGACAGCCCATCCATCCCGATCCAATTGAGCGCGGATAGGGCGACTCCTTTGGCATATTCTCCGCCGGCGTATGCTAGGCGAATGACGTTGTCGACAGGGTCAATTTCTCTCACGAAGACCGGGCGGCCTAAAGCGATCCCCAATCCTTTGCGCTGACCCACGGTATAATGGAGCAGCCCTTTATGACGGCCGCAAACCTGGCCTTCCGGAGAGATAAAATCCCCTTCCGCCATGGGACCGGTGAGAGCCTCCACATAAGCGGCATAGTCGTTGTCGGGGATAAAACAGATCTCCTGGCTGTCCGGCTTGCTGGCACAGGAGAGCCCGGCTTCCTCTGCAATAGCGCGTACCTGGGATTTAGGAAGGCTATGGAGGGGGAGAATCAGCCGGGAGAGCTGTTGCTGACCCAGCCGATAGAGCATATAGGACTGATCCCGCTCCAGACATCCGGCTTTTTTGAGAAGATAACGGCCATTTCGCTCCTCTACACTGGCATAGTGACCGGTTGCCACCAGTTCAATGCCCAGTTCGTCCGCTTTTTCTAACAAGAGGGCAAACTTGGTGGTGGGATTGCAAATGACACAGGGATTCGGAGTTTTTCCAGCCCGGTAAGCGTCGGCAAAGGGTCGGATAACATTTGTCTCAAAGCGGGCGTAATCCTTCGCCACATAGAGGGGAATGCCGAGAGCGGCAGCGGTTTCTCTCGCGGCCACCACAGTTTGGGCATGGGGCGGTGAGAGATCCAACACAACAGCGGAGACATCGTAGCCCGCCTTCTGCAGCAAAAAAACGCAAGCGGAGGAGTCCACCCCTCCGCTGAGCGCAACTAAAATTCGTTTGTTAGACATGGCAGGCTTCACACTCACCGATATCCCCTACGATAGGGGTGGGATCAATGCCCTGCCGGTTGTAATAATCTGCCAGGGCCGCTTTGACAGCCTGCTCCGCCAACACGGAGCAGTGGATTTTCGCTGGGGGAAGCCCGTCCAGCGCTTCTACTACCGCTTTGTTGGTCAGTTTCAGCGCGTCCTCAATAGATTTCCCCTTGATCATGTCGGTGGCAATAGAGCTGGTAGCAATGGCAGCACCGCAGCCAAAGGTTTTAAATTTCACATCGATGATGGTGCCGCCCTCGATTTTCAGATACATTTTCATAATATCGCCGCACTTGGCGTTTCCTACCTCACCGACGCCGTTGGCATCGGGAAGTTCGCCCACATTGTGGGGATTGGTGAAGTGCTCCATGACTTTATCTGAATACAACATAACACTCGTCCTTTCTTATGTTTTGAGGATTTATTTCTCCTGGGCAATAATCCGCTCCCAGAGGGGGGACATGGCCCGCAGTTTTTCGATGACGCCTGGAACTACCTCCAGGATATAGTCTACATCTTCAGGGGTATTAAATTCTCCCAGAGTCAACCGCAGGGAACCATGAGCCACTTCATGAGGCAGCCCGATGGCAATCAGCACATGGCTGGGATCCAGAGAACCGGAGGTGCAGGCCGAACCAGAGGAGGCGCAGATACCATTTTGGTCCAACCATAGAAGAAGGGATTCTCCTTCTACTCCTTCAAAGGAGATATTTACATTGCCCGGCAGCCGTCTCTCTCGGTCGCCGTTTAGGCGGCAGCGGGGGATTTGCAGTAACCCGTCAATGAGACGATCCCGCATCTGTTTGACCTTTGAGGCCCGCTCCTCAATGCCGTTGCATGCGATTTCCATTGCCGTAGCAAGTCCAACAATACCGGCAACATTTTCTGTCCCTGCCCGTTTGGACTTTTCTTGAGCGCCGCCGTCGATGAGGTTAGGAATGACGATCCCCCGGCGGATATACAGGGCGCCTACGCCTTTGGGTCCGTGGAGCTTATGTCCAGAGAGGGAAAGCAGATCGATGTTCTGCTCTTTTACATCAATGGGGACATTGCCCACGGCTTGTACCGCGTCGGTGTGAAAGAGCACTCCTTTTTCGTGGCAAACCTTACCGATTTCGGCAATGGGCTGGATGGTTCCGATTTCATTGTTGGCGTACATGATGGTGACAAGGGCCGTATCTTCCCGGATCGCGGCGGCTACATCCTCCACCCGGACAAGTCCCTGTGGAGTGACTGGAAGCTCGGTGATTTCAAATCCCTCTTTGCGCAGGGCATCCATCGTGTGAAGGACTGCGTGATGCTCGAATACAGAGGTGATAAGATGCTTTTTTCCCTTTTTGGCCATGGTGTGGGCCACGCCCTTGATGGCCCAGTTGTCAGCCTCTGAGCCGCCGGAGGTGAAGAAGATTTCCTCTGGCTTTGCTCCCAGACAACCAGCTACAGTTTCCCGGGCGCTGTTTAGTGCCTTGAGAGCCTCCCGCCCTTTGGAATAGATGCTGGATGCGTTCCCATAGCCCTCGGTTAGCCACGGAAGCATAGCGTCGAGAACGGGCTGCGTTATTTTGGTTGTCGCGGCGTTATCCGCGTAAACAAATTTTTTCATCTTTGTTGTTCCTTTCCTACCGCTGCCTGTGGGGCAGCTTCTATGCTGTAAATATTCCATTATTTTGCCACAAGAACCTTACAACTATAATATATACTAAAGTAGTAGGAATTACAATACCCTATTTGCATTTATTTCCGATATTTTTGACTTTGGGCCACAGCCAGCTCATCACACCGTTCATTCATAGGATGCCCTGCATGGCCCTTGACCCATACAATTTTTACCTGATGAATTTCAAAAAGCTGGAGCAGCTTGTCCCACAGATCAGGGTTGAGGGCAGGCTGATTTTTTCCCCGGGTCCAGCCGTTTTTCTTCCACTTTTTAGCCCATCCCAGATCCATGCCGTTTTTCAAATACTGGGAATCGGTGGTCAGGGTAACCTGGCAGGGACGTTTCAGGGCGGATAGAGCTTCGATGGCGGCGGTGAGTTCCATCCGGTTATTGGTGGTTTCCGCGGCCCCTCCGGAAAGCTCCTTGGTGACGCCGCCGCACTCCAAGATAGCGCCCCATCCTCCAGGGCCTGGATTCCCGGAACAAGCGCCGTCAGTATAAATATTGACTTTGGTTAGGTCGTTTTTCATTCTATTCTCCCAATGAAAAATTTGAATATCATTATCTATGACAGGTATGTTAAATTATACCTCTTTAGGGGCTTTTCTACAAGGGGGAAACGCCGTTTTTCACTAAAATGGTCCCCTTTTCCTCAGCTTTCAGGGAATGACCCTGAGGCATCCTCCTTTTTTCTGGATCATGAGCATAGATCACCCAGGCTGCTGCCAATACTAGTAAAACCAACTGCACAAAATTGGATGCAGAAAGACTGGCCGATGAGAGGAGCAGCAGTATGAACGCAGTGATTATGGCAGGCGGAGAGGGAAAAGGGCTCAGGCCTCTGACATGCAACCTGCCCCAAACTATGGTGAGACTATGTGGAAAGCCCGTTATTTCTTATCTTATGGATTTGCTAATTGAACATGGATATCAGAGATCGGTGATCGCCCTTCGCTACCTCCCTGAAGTGGTGGAAGATTATTTTCATACCCGAAGATACCGGGGATTGCAGATTGATTTTTTCCGGGAAGATGCTCCCCTAGGTACGGCGGGAAGTGTGAAGCTGGCGGCGAGAAAACTGGAGTTGTCAGAAAAGGATCCGCTGCTTGTCATCAGTGAGAACGCTATTTGTGACTTTGATCTGAGCCATGCCGTGAAATTCCACCGGCAGGCAGGAGCGGATTTGACCATCATCGGGAAATCGGTGGAAAATCCATGTGAGTACGAGCTGATTGACCGGGAGGAAACAGGAAGAGTCCGGGGACTTTTGGAAAAGCCGGGCTTTGCACAGGCGGTAACCGATATTGCCAATACCGGTGTTTACCTTGTCAATCCTCAGTGTCTGGAGCTGATCCCCGAAGGGAGGGAATATGATTTTGAAAAAGACTTGCTCCCTCAGATGCTGGCATTGGAGAAAAATATTATGGTGTGGGAAGATACAGGATACTGGTGCAAGATAGAAGAGATAAACGATTTTGTCAGGTGTCAGCAGGACATTCTGCTGGGCAGGGTAAACTGCCGGCTGGATGGGGAACGGGATGAAGAGGGCAACATTATTGCCCGTGCTCGACCGGTAGGGGATTATCATCTGACACCGCCCTGCTATATCGGCGAGGGCGTCAATATTGCAGACGGTGCCTTGGTTGAGGGGCTCTCCGTCCTGGATCATGGATGCGCGGTGGGAAGAAACAGCCGGATTACCGGTGGGATTCTCCTGCCGGAAAGCTTTGTGGGGAGAAAGTCCGTGGTAGCCGGTGGCATTGTCTGTGACGGGGCGTCTGTCAAACCGAGGGCTATGGTGTTCGAAAATGCCGTAGTAGGCGCTGGGACCGTTATCGGTGAGGGAGCGGTGCTCCACCAGGAAGCTAAGATCTGGCCGGGAAAATGGGTGGAAGACGGCGCCCATTTTTCCGGCAAGCTGAAGACAGGCCGGGTCCGCAAAGCTTATTTTGACGATGAGGGCATTGTAGGCCATATCGGGGTAGAAATTACCCCGGAATTTTGCGCCAGGCTAGGCGCTGCCGCCGCCACGGTGGAAGGAAGCGGTAAGATTGCCATTGGCATTAGCGCCAGCCATTGTGCGAAGGCTTTGGCAGAGGCTATGGCGGCCGGGATTCTGGGGGCAGGAGGCCAGGTGTTTGATTTTGGGGAGTGTTTTGGCCCGCAATTTAACTTTTGCTGCTCTTTTTCTTCCATAAAAATGGGGTTTTTCATCCAGGTAAAGGAAAAAGCAGTGATCCGGATGGTGGCGGAAGGGGGAATCAGCGCCCCCAGACAGCTGGAACGGGCAGTTGAACACTGTTTGAGAAATGGAGATTTCCGTCGGACACCACCCGAGAAATATGCCCAGGTGGTGGATATGTCCGGCGTCAGTGCCATTTATAAAAATGAGCTGTACCGTTTTGCGCCCTATGGGCTGATGGGGATGCAGTTGCAGTTGCGGTGCGAAAATACAAAGATCCATCAGATGATGTGGGAGGTGCTGCAGAAACTGGGAGCCCAGCAAAGCGGCCAGGAAGGAATTCCTGTAGTGGAAATCAGCCCTGACGGAGAGAGGGCAAAGGTCGTCTGCGGAGATATTAGCTTTGACAGCCTTCATCTGTTATGTGTGTGCGCGGCCTATGAAATGCAGCAGGGCAAAGAGATTTCGGTCTGCTTTGACGCACCGCGGGTATTGGATCAGGTAGCCAAACGCCAGGGAAAGGTATTGCGTCGATACTATAGATGTCCAGCGGATCAAAGCGATCTGGAGGCTAGAGAACTTGCTTATGCCCAGCACTGGACAAGGGATCCCCTGATGCTGGTGGTGAAATTTTTGTCCCTTCTTCACGTCCAGCGGATGTCACCGGCTGCTGCCGCTGCCAGCGTGCCCGATTTTAGCTTAGAAGAAAAAAGCATCCCTTGGAAGGGGACTGCTGGAGCATTGCGGAAGGAATTGCGGGAGGAAAAGATTGCCGCAGATGGAGAGGACTTCACCGAAGGAATCGTGATCCAAAAGCCCGATGGCATTGTTTTATTACAGCCCAGCAAGCTGGGAAATCATATCAAAATTATGGCGGAAGCTGCCAACAGCGAGACGGCAAAAGAACTCTGCGATGGGTTTGAAAAGCTGCTGAACAAGAAGAAACTTGACATGCAGGGGGAGAAAGCTTACAATTAAAAAGAGTATATTGAGATTCGCTGAGGATATTTTGTCAAAGAGCCAGAGGAAAATGTGGATTCCTCTAGGACTGTAATGTCCTCTGTGGATGAACGGCTACGTTTTTTGACCCGGCGAACAAGAACAGAATCAAGCAGGCCGGGACTGAGAAATCATGGAAAGCGGAAAATATACCAAAGAATAATGAAATGATCCTTTGCGAGGATCAAAAGCATGCTTTGGCTCATGTAAGACACGATGAAAAGAATAGAAGATAATAGAAAAAGAATGATTTGGCACCCTTTTGGCTTGGATTGTGGCCGGAGGGGTTTATGCTTTGGTGCGTTGAGACAGAGCTGCTTTGAGACAATGGAGGTTACAAAGCGTGAACGATGAAAACAACAAAACTGCGCGCAGGTCCTTTTTCAAGGCTGGTGGATCGGCAAAAAAACCAGCGAAAACGACTGCGCCCAGAGCTGCCGCATCCAATGCTTCCAAAGCTGGGGCGGGGGCTAAGGCGAAGCCTACCACCAAAGCACAAGGTGGGGCGAAAGCAAAAGATACAAAGCTCTACACCAAACTTGACACTGCGAAAACAGGTGTGTTGGAATCGCTGGAAGAAAACATTTTAGGGCGGCCTAAGAAACAGCCGGCAAAGAATACCAAGTCCGGCAAGAAAACTGCCAAGAAGGAGATTCGGCGGACACCGCTGCGGATTATCCCATTGGGAGGACTCCTGGAAATCGGAAAAAACATGACCATGTACGAATGCGGCAACGACGCATTTATTGTCGACTGCGGACTTGCTTTCCCTGATGAGGAAATGCCGGGCATCGACGTGGTCATTCCTGATTTTACCTATGTGGAAAAGAACAAGGATAAGATCCGGGGCATTATGATTACCCACGGACATGAAGACCATATTGGAGGACTGCCCTATCTGCTCAAAAGCGTCAACATCCCCGTCTATGGCACAAAGCTGACCCTGGGGCTGGTGGAGGGGAAACTCAAGGAGCACGGCCTCCTAGGCAAGGCAAAACTCAATGTAGTCAAGCCCCGGGATATTGTCAAGGTGGGGTGCATGGCGGTAGAATTCATCCATGTCAACCACTCCATTGCCGATGCTTGCGCACTGGCCATCCACACCCCGGCAGGCGTTGTGGTTCAGACCGGGGATTTCAAGGTAGATTATACTCCCATTGAAACGGAGATCATCGACCTGGCCCGGTTTGGAGAACTGGGTAGCCGTGGTGTGCTGGCGCTGCTTTCCGACTCCACCAACTCAGAACGGCCTGGCAGTTCGGAGACCGAGAGTAAGGTGGGAGAGTCCTTTGAACCCCTTTTCAAACGGGCGGAAAAACAGCGGATTATCATTGCGACCTTCGCTTCCAACATCCATCGGGTGCAGCAGATTGTCAACGCTGCTGTCCGTTACAAAAGAAAGATTGCGATTTCCGGCCGCAGCATGGTCAACGTGGTAGGAAAAGCCATGGAATTAGGCTATCTGTCCATTCCAGACGGTATCCTCATTGATATTGATATGCTGCCCCGCTATCGGGATGATCAGATTGTGCTGATTACTACCGGCAGCCAGGGAGAACCCATGTCCGCCCTATCCAGAATGGCCATGGGGGATCACCGGAAGGTGTCCATCTCTTCCCGGGACTTTATTATCATTTCCGCCAAC
This sequence comes from Zongyangia sp., assembly GCF_965361945.1. Lineage (NCBI taxonomy): Bacteria > Bacillati > Bacillota > Clostridia > Eubacteriales > Oscillospiraceae > Zongyangia > Zongyangia sp. Next base: position 8,302 of record NZ_CBDTOK010000092.1, read on the forward strand.
CCCATTCCGGGCAATGAGAAAACTGTTAACCGGGTGGTTAACGAGCTCATGCGGTTGGGTGCGGATGTGATCTATGAAAAAATGTACGAGGTCCACGTTTCGGGCCACGCCTGCCAGGATGAACAAAAGCTGATGATGGCCCTGACCCGGCCAAAATTTTTCATCCCGGTTCATGGCGAGTATAAGCACCTGAAAAAACATGCGGAAACTGCCCTGAGTATGGGAATCCCCAGGGATCATATTATCCTGCCGGAACTGGGCAAGATCATTGAGCTAGACGGGGTGGACGCCAAAATTGCAGGAACTGTCCCGGCCGGCAAGGTCATGGTGGATGGCCTTGGCGTAGGGGATGTAGGTTCCATTGTACTCCGTGACCGGCGGCATCTGTCAGAGGACGGATTGCTGGTTATTGTCGCCACCATTGACCGGGAAAGCGGTCAGGTGGTGGCTGGGCCTGATGTGGTGTCCCGCGGTTTTGTCTATGTCCGGGAGGCAGAGGACATGATGAATGAGGTGCGCAAAATTGTAACCGAGGTCCTGGAAAGTTGTCGGGAACACAACATCCGGGAATGGGGTACCATGAAAACACGGGTTAAGGATGCGGTTTCTGACTTCTTATATCATAAGACCAAGCGAAGCCCCATGATTTTGCCTATAATCCAGGAAACTTAATGACAATATCCTGCATTTGATGCGGGGAGAGCAAACAGTAAAGGGGCGATGGCATGAAGGAAAAGGTAGGGCTTTACCGGCCGCTGATATATCTGTTGATGATTCTCTGCGCAGGCCTTGTAATAGCGACATTTTTTGTGGATATCCGGCTGTTTTATGTGGAGCTGGCTGTTGTGCTGGTAGCTTTTATTTTTATCATCGTGCGGATCGTAGGGATCCAAAAGGATCTCCACCTTTATCTGCAACAGCTGGGCAACACCCTGACCACAGCGCAGAAAAGTTCTTTGGTGGAATTCCCCATCCCGGTCATGGTTTCGATGCAGGGCAATGAAATTGCGTGGTACAATAACATCTTTCGGGACAAGGTGGCTAAGGGGAAGGATATGATCGGTATAGCGGTTACCGATATCATCAAAGACCCGGAGAATCCAAAACTACGTACCGATGATGGGGCCTATCTCAACTATGATGGGCGCAGCTACCGGGTATTCCGCTGTGAGGCGGAAGAGGATGGCCATGTCATCAGCATGTATTATTTTGTGGACCAGACCACCCTGATCAGCATTGCCAAGGAGTATGAACTGACCCGTCCTTCCGTCATGCTCATCGTCATTGATAACTATGAGGAACTTCTCCAAAACGCCAAGGACAGCGAGAAAGTTCAGGTCATCAGTGAGATTGAACGAGCGATTGAGAATTTTATCGGAGACACAGCTGGACTCCTACGCAAACTGGAAAAGGATAAATTTGTGGCGGTGGTGGAGGAGCGCTATATGCGCCGCATCATCGACAGCAAATTTGATATTCTGGATAAAGTCCGTTCAATCGTAGCCGGTGATCGGATGCCGGCGACCTTGAGCATTGGTATCGGAAGGGATGGAGACAGCCTTTCCGAGGCGGAAAATATGGCAAAGCAGGCTCTGGATATGGCCTTAGGACGCGGCGGTGACCAGGCGGCACTGAAGACCCAGAAGGGCTTCGAATTTTACGGTGGCGTATCCAAGGGCATTGAGAAGCGAACCAAGGTCAAGACCAGGATTGTGGCTTCTGCCCTATCGGAGCTCATTGAAAACAGCGACAGCGTCGTTCTCATGGGACACCAGTTCTCCGATCTGGATTGTGTAGGCGCGGCTATAGGCTTATGCCGTGTCATCCGCAATATGGGAAAAACTGCGGTGGTGGCTATTCATCGGGAGAAATCCTTGGCCACCCCTCTCGTTGACCGGATGATCGAAAAGGGCAGCGGAGATATGTTTGCAGAGCCTGAAAAAATAATGGAAACGGTGACCAAAAAGACACTGCTCATTATCGTGGATACCCATATCCAGCATTTCTTGGAATCCCAGGAGCTGTATCAGGCCTGTAAATCGGTGGTTGTGATCGATCACCATCGGAAGATGGTAGGCCATATTGACAATGCGGTTATTTTCTATCATGAGCCCTATTCCTCCTCAGCGTCTGAGATGGTTTCTGAGCTGGTCCAGTATTTGGGAGATCAGAATGCCATTGGAAAGCTGGAGGCGGAAGCCCTTTTGGCCGGCATTATGCTGGATACCAAAAATTTTGTAATGAAAACCGGTGTGAGAACCTTCGAAGCGGCGGCCTATCTGCGAAGATTGGGCGCAGATACTGTAGAGGTTCGAAAGCTGTTCTCCGATTCGATGGAGGCATACCAAAAGAAAGCCCGCGTTGTGGCAGGCGCTGAGGTTTACCGCGGATGCGCCATTGCCTGTATCAGTGGGCCTTACGATGAAGATATGCGGATTGTGGCCCCCCAGGCGGCAGATGAGCTGCTGGGAATCAATGACGTTGTGGCTTCCTTTGTTGCCTATGAGACGGATAAAGGGATTTCTTTCTCTGCCCGGAGTATGGGGGCGATGAATGTCCAGCTGGTGATGGAGCGGCTGGGCGGTGGCGGCCATCTGACCATGGCGGGAGCTCAGATCAATACGACTTCCATGGAAGATGCCAGACAGATGCTCTTGGAGGCAATTGACGCTTACTTTGCGGCGCAGCAGCAAAGTAATAATTGAGGAAAGGAGAAGCTGACTGATGGAGCTGGAACAGGTGATTTCCCAAAGACGCAGCATACGAAAATTTCTGCCTCAACGTGTGGAAGAAAGCAAAATTGAAAAGCTAATTGAAAGTGCGCGTCTCTGTCAATCGGCCAAAAATAGACAACCATGGAAATGGATGGTTTTACAGCATGAATCTAAAGACCAGGTTGCAGATATTATGTTGGATTTGTTTCAACAAAATGATGTGGAGTTGCCGGGGTATGTCAATAGTTCAAAGGCGTCCGCTCAAATTATAAAAAACGCCCCCTTGCTTCTCCTGGTCTTCTGGGAAAAGGATGACATCTGGCTGCAATCAGACTTCCTTTCCATTGGGGCTGCCATTGAACATGTTTGTCTGGAAGCGGTGAACCTGAACCTTGGCTCGGTCTGGATCCGGGATACTGAGTATACGGAAAAAGAAATCTGTGCTCATCTAGGTTATCCTGATCTGCAGTTGGTGTCAGCCATTGCTGTGGGTTATCCCGCGGAGTCTCCTCCTCAGCGCCCGCGTAAGACGAAAGAAGAAATTTTACTCCAAGAGAAATAGATATCCTATTCTTCTAACGAATTGATCTCATAAAATCATCCGAAAGGACGTGAACGTATTATGAAAGTAATTTTGACACAAGACGTACAGGGAAGCGGAAAAAAGGGGCAGGTGGTCAACGTATCCGACGGTTACGCCCGCAATTTTCTGCTCAAAAGAGGGATGGCAATTGAGGCAAATGCCCAGAATATGAATGTTCTCAAAAATAAGCAGGCGGCCCAGGAGCATAAGATTGCTATGGAGAAGAAAGCCTGCCAGGAAACTGCCGACGCCATCAATGGGAAGACTGTGAAGCTGACGGCAAAGGCCGGTGCCGGTGGGAAGCTGTTTGGTTCTGTCACGGCAAAGGAGATCGCCGAAGCCATCAGCAAACAGTATGGTGCTGAAGTGGAAAAGCGTAAAATTGTTCTGGACAGCGATATTAAAGCCTTTGGTACTTATGAATTTGAGGTGAAGCTCTATCAGGGAATCTCCGCGAAAATGTATGCGCAGGTTTCTGACGAGCAGTAACATAAAGGAAGTTTTCTGGTGCATCCGGCCGCTGATGACCGGATGCGCTTATTCTGGGCAGATGTAGTGTTATACTCAGAGGAGGTGAAGCAGATGGATGAGATGCCTGCACTTTTTGGACAGGAACTCCCTTATAACCTGGAGGCGGAACAGTCGGTGTTAGGGGCTATCTTGATCGATCCCTCTTGTATTTCCTCGGTGCTGGAATACATCACACCCGACTGCTTTTACCGCCCGCAAAACCGGCAGATTTTTTCCACCATCCTGCGGATGTTCACCGCCGGTCAGACCATCGACTTTGTCACATTGCTGGAAGCGGTGAAATCCGATGAGATTTTCGACAGCGATGAGGACGCTAAGGTGTATCTGGTTTCCTTAGCGCAGATTGTCCCCACCTCCACCAATGTGGAGGCCTACGCAAAGATTGTGGCGGAAAAGTATTATCTGCGCCGGTTGATCACCGCTTCTCAGGAGATCATTGAAAATTCTCAAAGCGGCCACGGGGATGCCTCCAACCTACTGGACTATGCAGAGCAGAAGATTTTTGATATCCGTCAGGGACGGGATTCCCAGGGCTTACAGCGGATTGATGAGATCATCATTGAAACCTATGACAGGCTTCAAAAGCTGTCCGGTGAGAATAAGTCAGAGTTTATGGGAGTTCCCTCCGGCTTTACAGGCCTGGATAACATCACTGTAGGGCTCAACAAATCGGATTTGATTTTGCTGGCAGCCCGGCCCGCCATGGGAAAGACCAGCTTTGCGCTGAATATCGCCGCCAATGTGGCTGTGAAGTCTAAGAAAAAGGTGGCCATCTTTTCCCTGGAAATGACCAAGGAGCAGCTGGTATCCCGCATGCTTTCTTCAGAAGCGTCGATTTCCAGTATGTCCCTGCGCACCGGTGATATGACCAGTGAAGAATGGGTCCGTCTGGCCATGACGGCACAGAACCTTGCCAAGGCAAAGATCTATATCGACGATACCTCCGGTATGACGGTGGCGCAGATGAAGGCTAAGCTCCGCCGGATTAAGGATTTGGGACTCGTGGTTATCGACTATCTCCAGCTGATGAGCTCGGGACGACGCAATGACAACCGGGTGGTGGAGATTTCAGAGATCACCCGAAATCTGAAGATTATGGCCAAGGAACTGGATGTGCCGATTATCACCTTGTCCCAGCTTTCTCGAGGCCCTGAGGCGAGAACGGACCATCGTCCCATTCTGGCGGACCTGAGAGAGTCGGGTTCTATTGAACAGGACTCGGATATTGTATTGTTCCTTTACCGGGATGCCTATTACAACCGGGAGTCAGAGGAACAGAACGTAGCGGAGTGTATTGTCTCTAAAAACCGTCATGGTGAAACTGGCGTTGTTAAGTTGGCATGGGACGGTCAATATACCCGGTTCGGAAATTTGGAGTTGTTTAGAAGTGAACCATAAGGTGCTGGATATTCTTGAAAAGAATCCGGCTCTTCACGAGAGAGAGGCAATCATTGTCGCCCTTTCGGGAGGGGCGGATTCCGTTTGCCTTCTGCACCTGATGCTGAGTATCCGGGAGCAATTGGGAATGGCGGTGATGGCGTGCCATCTCAATCACCACATCCGGGGAGAAGAAGCGGACCGGGATGAGAATTTTGTCCGCAGCCTGTGCGAGGGCCTCGGAGTTCCCCTGTTTGTCAAAGACGTTGACGTGATTTCTAAGGCAAAGGAACTAGGGATTTCTTTGGAACTTTGCGGGAGGGAAGAGCGTTACGCCTTTTTTTCGTTTTTGGCTGAGGAACATCATGCATGGGTTGCCACAGCGCATACTCTTTCCGACAGCATGGAAACTGCTATTTTCCATTTGGCACGGGGTACAGGGCTGCGGGGTTTATGCGGCATTCCATTGCAGCGGGGAGATATTCTCCGGCCGTTGCTGTCCTTTACGAGAAGGCAGGTGGAGGAATACTGTAGGCAACACAGCCTTTCCTATGTGACCGACAGCACCAACCTATCCGATGATTATACCAGGAACTATATCCGCCACCATGTGATACCAGCCTTTTACAAGATCCACCCAGGATTTGAAAAGAGCTTTGGAAGAACCCAGCGGCTCTTACAGCAGGATGAAGCATTTTTGGAAGACGCTGCCCGGAAAGCGGTGGAAGATGCGGCGTTAGAGGATATCAGCCCGAGTGGGGGAAGATATTACCGTGCGGCAGAGCTTGCAAATCTCCCCGGGGCACTCCGGGGCCGGGCCATCCGCTTAATTTTGCTGGAATCCGATGCCTCCTGTTCGGGAACCCAGCTGGAGCTGATTGAAAAGATCTTAAAGCCGGGAGGAACGGTGGAGCTGTCGCGGCATCTTTATTGCCGGTCCCAGGGCGGAAAGTTTTGGATCCATCGATTTTTGCCCCCCGTGCCGGATATTTCGGTGCCGGTTTTGCCGGGGACATATCCCATTGGCGACGGGAAACAGCTGCGGTTGGAGTTAATTAATCGCGAAAAGTTGGAGAATTTAAAAAAATTTCATCAAAAGGTATTAAAAAATACTCTGGACTATGATAGAATAAGCCTTACTGCACGCATTAGAATGCGGAAACCGGGAGATCGTATCCGACTTGCAGGCCGGGGCATTACCAAGACGCTGAAAAAACTGTTTGCAGAAGCGGGAATCCCGGCCGAGAGCAGGGATAGAATCCCTCTTTTGGCAGATGATAAAAAGGTGCTCTGGGTCTATGGCTTTGGCTGTGATGAGACGGTGAGGGTCTCTGAGAAAACCCGGCGCATTCTTTGGATAGAGATAGAGGAAACGTAATGGCGGAGGGGTTTGACATGAAGGATGACATTTTAAAGGTATTGCTCAGTGAAGAAGAAATCGCGGCGAAGGTGCAGGAGATCGGTGCGCAAATCAGCAAGGACTACGCGGATAAAAATCTGCTGCTGGTCAGTGTGCTCAAAGGCTCTGTAGTGTTCATGGCTGACTTGATGCGAGCGATTACGGTCAATGCCGCCATTGATTTTATGTCGGTTTCCAGCTATGGTTCCGGAGTAAAGACATCCGGAGAGGTCAAGATTATCAAAGATCTGGACCGCCCATTGGAAGGGCTTGACCTGCTGCTTGTAGAGGATATTTTGGACAGCGGTATGACACTGAGCTACCTGCGCGACATGCTCTCCAAGAGAGGCCCTAAAAGCATCCGGATTGCTACCCTCTTAGATAAGCCTGCCCGCCGGCAGGCCGATATCCAGGCCGACTATGTCTGCTTTGACGTGCCGGATGAATTTGTGGTAGGATATGGACTGGACTATGCAGAAAAATACCGCAACCTACCCTATGTGGGTGTATTGAAACCCTGCGTTTATGAAAAATAGCAGCCGCACTCTCGGAGAAATGCGGCCAAGCAATATAGGCCTTTTGGCCAGAACTCTTCCCATAAGGATGGAACAATGAAAGAAAAAGGAGTGACGCTATTTGGCAACCAAAAAACCCAGAAATATAGGGCTGTATATTGCCTTACTGGTTTTGCTGATTTTAGCAATGTCCGTACTCTATACCATGAGACCCACTTCTCAAATGAGATATAGTGAGGTGCTCAATCTCTTTGAGACACAACAGGTAACGGACTATACCCTTGACTTTGGTACAGGGGAACTAACGCTCAAAGTGGCAGGGCAGGAGAGCCCTATCATCTATAAAGTTGCCAATGTGGGCGTGTTCCTTGATGATATCAAAGAACATGTGGCAGCATACAACGAAGCGCATCCCGATGCGAAAATGACCTTCGATCAGATACCTGCCACAGAAATTCCGTGGTGGTTATCCATGCTGCCCTCCTTGCTTTTAGTGGGAGCATTGGTCATCTTCTGGGTGATGATGATGCGCCAGGCCGGCGGTGGAACAGGGAAGATGAATACCTTTTCCAAAGCCAAGGTCAAGCAGCCGCCGGATGGTCCCAAGACCACCTTTGCCGATGTGGCAGGAGCCGAGGAAGAAAAGGCAGAGCTGCAGGAAATCGTGGAATTTCTCAAAAATCCCCGCAAGTTTAACGAACTGGGTGCCCGTATCCCCAAAGGTGTACTGCTTATGGGGCCTCCGGGAACAGGTAAAACCCTGCTGGCTCGGGCAGTGGCCGGGGAGGCTGGCGTACCTTTCTTCTCCATCTCCGGCTCTGACTTTGTGGAGATGTTTGTAGGTGTAGGTGCTTCCCGTGTTAGGGACTTGTTTGAAAACGCGAAAAAGAACGCTCCCAGCATTGTATTTATTGACGAGATCGACGCGGTGGGCCGGCACAGAGGTGCAGGCCTGGGCGGCGGCCACGATGAAAGGGAGCAGACCCTCAACCAGTTGCTGGTGGAGATGGATGGCTTCGGGATGAATACCGGCGTCATTGTTATTGCAGCCACCAACCGCCGGGATATTCTGGATCCGGCGCTCATGCGGCCTGGCCGTTTTGACCGGCAGATCGTGGTGGGGTACCCTGACGTCAAAGGGCGGGAGGATATCCTCAAGGTGCATACCCGCAATAAACCCATTGGACCGGATGTGGATTTATCTGTCATTGCCAAGTCCACAGCGGGTTTCACCGGTGCAGATTTAGAGAACCTGGTTAACGAGGCGGCGCTTCTGGCGGCGAGAAAGAACCTCAAGGCCATCACCATGGAGCAGATTGAGGAAGCGACCATCAAGGTGGTAGCAGGCCCCGAAAAACGCTCTCATAAAGTTACAGACAAGGATAAGAAGCTCACCTCTTATCACGAGGCCGGCCACGCCATCTGTACCTACTACTGTCCTACCCAGGACCCTGTTCATCAGATTTCCATTATTCCCCGAGGAATGGCTGGCGGCTATACCATGAGCCTGCCTTCTGAGGATAAGAGCTATGTAGGCAAAAAGGAAATGATGGAGCAGATTGTGACCCTGCTGGGTGGACGAGTAGCGGAAAAACTGGTGCTGGAAGATATCTCCACCGGCGCCTCCAACGATATTGAGCGAGCCACCAGCATTGCTCGGAGCATGGTGACCCGCTACGGCTTCAGTGAGAAGCTAGGACCCATCGTCTATGGCCAGGACCAGGGCGAGGTATTCCTGGGGATGGATATTGCCCACAACCGGGATTACTCGGAGAATGTGGCGGCGGAAATCGACTCGGAGATCCGGGAGATTATCGATACTGCCTATGAAAACACCAAGGACATTCTCTCTACTCATATGGATAAGCTCCATAAAGTGGCAGTCTATCTCTTTGAACATGAGAAAATTGAAGGCCTTGAGTTTAAAAAGCTGATGGAGGATCCTCAGTTTGGTGCTATTGAGGGCGATCCAGAGCAGTATTTCACCACCACCGGCGCGCCAAAGAAGGAAAACGGCGGAGACACCTTCCAAGAGGGCGCTGACGCTGGTGAGGTTTTGGGACAGCGGCATGAAGGGGAGCCCCCTATCATTTAACCGATGGAATAAGGGACAAAAAACCGGATGTTTGAAAAAACAGCCGGTTTTTGTTTGTGCTTTCCACAACCTATGTATTGCTGAGTAACCGGCGAATTTGACGGATGGAAAACTTTGGGTTACAATGAAAAATAAATTGTATGAGGATATGAAAAAAGAACCATTGAAACAAATAAAAAGTATTTGTGACAAAAGTGGGTATCCTTTCAAGTGATAGAAGCGAAAGCTGCTCCGGAAGCTGCCGGGGCGGGGAGGTTAAAATTCATGGCAAGAAAAACAGCAGAGTACGGCAACGACAGCATCCAGGCTCTCAAAGGCGCTGACCGGGTGCGTAAGCGTCCTGCCGTTATTTTTGGCTCCGATGGTATTGAAGGCTGTGAGCATTCCATCTTCGAGATCCTTTCCAACTCCATCGATGAGGCCAGGGAAGGCCACGGAGACAAGATCATCATCACCAAGTACCTGGATCACTCGGTGGAAGTGGAGGACTTTGGCCGAGGCATTCCGGTGGACTATAACAACAATGAGAAGAAATATAACTGGGAGCTGGTGTTCTGCGAGCTCTACGCAGGGGGAAAGTACAGAACCAATGAAGGGGAAAGTTACGAATTCTCTCTGGGACTCAATGGACTGGGCCTCTGCGCGACCCAGTATGCGTCGGAATATATGGATGTGGAAATTTTCCGAGATGGATATCAATATAATCTGCATTTTGAAAGAGGCGAAAATGTCGGAGGACTACAGAAACAAGAGGTAAAGAAAAAGCGGACGGGTACCAGAATCAAATGGAAGCCGGATCTGGACGTTTTTACCGACATTGATGTGCCCGATGAATACTACACCGAAATACTCAAGCGTCAAGCAGTGGTCAACGCCGGACTTCGTTTTGTGCTGCGGGTACAGACAGACAAGGGCTTTGACGAACAGGAATTCCTTTATGAAGAAGGCATTGTGGACTATGTCAAAGAGATTGCCGGCGAAAATTTCTTGACCCCGGTTCAGTATTGGACTGGGGAGAGAAAGGGCCGGGACCGGGAGGACAAACCGGAATATAAGGTGAAACTGCAGGTGGCCTGCTGTTTTTCCAACCGAACCAAGCTGATCGAATATTACCACAATTCCAGCCATTTGGAACATGGCGGCTCTCCGGAGCGGGCGGTAAAGCAGGCCTTTGTCAGTCAAATTGATGCTTATCTCAAACAGAGCGGTAAGTACCTAAAAAACGAGGGGAAAATCTCCTTTGTGGATGTGGAGGAATGCCTGATTCTGGTTTCTTCCTCCTTCTCCACCCAGACCTCCTACGAAAATCAGACCAAAAAGGCCATCACCAATAAATTTATCTATGACTGTATGACCGAGTTTCTCAAGCACCAGCTGGAAATTTACTTTATTGAGAATCCGGATGATGCGGCGAAGATCGCTGAACAGGTGCTGATCAACAAGCGCAGCCGCGAGAATGCGGAAAAGACAAGGCTCAACATCAAAAAGAAGCTGGCAGGGACCATTGACCTGGCAAACCGGGTTCAGAAATTCGTCGACTGCCGCACCAGAGATACCTCCCGCCGGGAGATCTACATCGTGGAGGGAGACTCCGCCTTGGGCGCTTGTAAATTAGGGCGGGATGCCGAGTTTCAGGCTATTATCCCGGTGCGGGGAAAGATCCTCAACTGCCTGAAAGCAGAGTATGATAAGATCTTCAAAAATGACATAATCACTGATATTATCAAGGTGCTAGGCTGTGGGGTCGAGGTCAAGAGCAAGGCCAATAAAGACCTCTCTTCCTTTGACCTGGAAGGGCTCCGATGGAGTAAGATTGTCATCTGCACCGATGCTGATGTGGATGGTTTCCAAATCCGGACCCTGATTCTCACCATGCTCTATACCTTGACCCCCACCCTCATTGAGCAGGGCTATGTTTTCATTGCGGAATCTCCGCTGTATGAGATCAATTCCAAGGGGGAAACTTATTTTGCCTATACTGAGGCGGAAAAAGCGTCGATCCTAGAGAAAATCGGGAAGAATAAGTACACCATCCAGCGCTCTAAGGGGCTGGGTGAAAATGAGCCGGATATGATGTGGCTGACCACCATGAATCCGGAGACCAGAAGGCTCATCAAGGTCAGTCCCGATGACGCCAAGGCCACCAGCGAGATGTTCGACCTGCTGCTGGGAGAAAACCTAGCGGGAAGAAAGGACTTTATCTCCCAGTATGGATATCTCTATTTAGACGCTGCGGACGTCTCTTAATTTCATCGGACGGAGGAACAACATGTCTCCCAAAAAAAAGATGCCCCAGAGGCCGAAGACAAACGCTAAGGCTCACCTGGAAAATGCAGGGGTAGTGGTGGAACAGTCCATTACCGACACCCTGGAAAAAAACTATATGCCCTACGCCATGAGCGTCATACTCTCCCGCGCCATTCCGGAAATTGATGGATTTAAGCCTTCTCATCGGAAGCTTTTATATACAATGTATAAAATGGGCTTATTAAACGGAGCGAGAACCAAATCTGCCAATGTAGTAGGGCAAACCATGAAGCTCAATCCCCATGGTGATCAGGCCATTTATGAAACTATGGTCCGGATGACCCGGGGATGTGAAGCTCTGCTGCATCCTTATATTGATTCGAAAGGAAACTTTGGCAAGGCATATTCGAGGGATATGGCTTATGCCGCCTCCCGCTATACGGAGGTCAAGCTGGCTCCAATTGCGGCCGAGCTTTTTGCTGATATTGACAAGGATACCGTAGATCTGGTAGACAATTACGACAACACCATGAAGGAACCCTCCCTTCTGCCGGTTACCTTTCCCTCCATTTTGGTCAACTCCAACGTGGGTATCGCCGTGGGAATGGCCAGCGCCATCTGCCCCTTTAACCTGGGGGAGGTTTGTGACAGCACCATTGCCCTGATGAAAAATCCAGAGCATGACCTGTTTGAAACCCTGAAGGGACCGGATTTTCCCGGCGGTGGGTTCATGCGCTATGATGAGAAGGAACTGGAACGGATGTACCGTACCGGCCGTGGCTCCATAAAGGTACGGGCCCGGTATACCTATGATAAGTCCGGCAACCGGATTGAAATTACCGAGATTCCTCCTACGACCACGGTAGAGGCTATTATGGACAAGGTAGTGGATCTGATCAAATCCGGTAAGATCAGAGAGATCTCAGACATGCGGGACGAGACGGACCTGTCGGGACTGAAAATCACCATCGACCTGAAACGAGGGGTAGATGCGGAAAAGCTGATGCAGAAACTTTTCCGGATGACCCCCTTGGAAGACAGTTTTTCTGCTAACTTTAATGTGCTCATCGGCGGCACACCGAAGGTCATGGGGGTTTATGAACTCATTGAAGAATGGGTGGCCTTCCGGCTGGAATGTGTGAAGCGCAGGCTTTACTTTGATCTCAAAAAGAAACAGGATAAACTCCACCTGCTTTTGGGGTTATCCAAGATCCTCCTCGATATTGACAAGGCGGTGAGGATTGTCCGGGAAACCGAGGAAGAGGAAGAAGTTGTTCCCAACCTGATGATCGGCTTTGGTATCGACGAGGTACAGGCTGAATTTGTGGCGGAAATTAAGCTGCGCCACCTCAACCGGGAATATATTCTCAAGCGGACCGCGGAGGTAGAGGATCTTAAAGCGGATATTAAGCGCACAGAAGAGATCCTAGCGGATAAGAAAAAAATCAAGGCGGTCATCATTGAGGAGCTGAAAGCGGTCAAGAAAAAATACACTCAGCCTCGAAAGACCATGATTATCTATGTGGATGAAGCAGAGGAAACCGAGGTGGAGGAGGAAATTCCCGACTATGCAGTCAACCTTTTCCTGACCCAGGAGGGATATTTTAAGAAAATCACCCCCCTTTCCCTGCGGATGGGCGGCGAACAGAAGCTCAAAGAGGGCGACGCTATCAGCACTTCTGTGGAGAGCACGAACACGGCTGAGCTTCTCTTCTTTACGGATCGTCAGCAAGTTTACAAGACCAGAGCCTGTGAGTTTGATGACCAAAAAGCCAGTGTCCTGGGTGAATATATCCCTGCTCGTCTGGGAATGGACGAGGGAGAGAGTGTGGCGGCCATGATCGTCACCACCGATTACAGCGGATACTTGGTTTTTGTTTTCCAAAACGGCAAGGCGGCCAAGGTGCCTCTCTCCGCCTATGAAACAAAAACCCGCCGGAAGAAATTGACAACTGCATACAGTGACAAGTCGCCTCTTGTGGCGGTTTTCTATGTCAAAGAGGACCGCGAACTCTTGCTCAAGGCGTCCAGCCAGCGAATGCTTCTTGTGAATACTGCGCTGATTCCCGTCAAGACAACCAAGAGCACCCAAGGCGTTCAGGTAATGACACTGCGGAAAAATGCTTTTGTGGAGCAAGCGGTAGAATACAAGGACGATATGCTCACAAGCCCCCACCGCTACCGGGCAAAGAACTACCCAGCTGCCGGTGCACTGCCAAAGGCAGAGGATTTGGGAGAGCAGTTGACCTTCTAACAAAAAAATCGGACGGTCCGGCATAACCGGATCCGCCCGATGATAGCTTTACATATCGTGCAAACGCAGTGGATGATGTGTAAGGCCAGTAATAGTATGTGTCTCCTCGTGCTTTTTAGTCAAGTAAAAAATGGGAGGACTCCCAGATAAAATATCAAAAAGTGAGTTTTTCTCTTGCAAAGTAAAGAGAATTATGCTATTATATTACAAGTTAGCTTTCGGTAGCATTGGGGTTTGGAGGTGATACAATGGGACCTCTTGAGATAGCCGGTGGCATACTGCTCATTCTTACCAGCATTATTTTGATTATCGTTGTATTGCTCCAGGAGAGTAATTCCAGTGGAATGAACGCGATGACAGGTGCGACAGATTCTTACCTTGGCAAGAACAACAGCCGTACCTATGACGCTATGCTCAGACGCATTACAAGAGTGGTAGCGATTATTTTTGTTATCGTGACCATTGCAGTAAATGCAATCGCCGTTTTCATGTAGAAGACGATCTGTTAAAAACCCTGCGAAATCCGCAGGGTTTTTTTACGTCTCTGTCTTTCTATAGAATTTATAATGAATGGGTAAAATTTTGGGAAAACTGGTGTTGAGCATAAGAAAATGATAGCCTTTTCAAAGGTAATAGGCTAGAATGAAGACAGAGATTGACGCGTGACAAAGCCGGAGAGACCGGTGTGGAGGAAATATGGTGAAAAATATAGATCAACCCGGATATGGTGAAAAAATCCTTGGCATTGTGGCCAAGGGAAAGCGAAATCCTGTGAATGTGGAAGAACTCACAAGAAAACTCAAGGTGCCCAAAACAGGGGAAAAGGCATTTGAGCATGAACTGACCCAGTTGGTAGAGGCTGGGGAGCTATATTATAAACGGAAAGGGTTTGTCCTTCCAAGGGAAGTGGGACTGACGCCTGCGCAGGTGGTGAGGGTCAACAGTACCTACGGCTTTGCCCGCCCTGTGGGTGCGGACGGTGACCTATTTGTTCCCGGTCGGGCTCTCATGGGTTCCTTGCCGGGAGATGTGGTGCTGCTAAGGACCTATCCTTCTCGGAAAGAGGGCTCTTTGGGGGAAGGTGAGGTAGTATCCATTGCCAAAGCAGCAGCCTGCCGTTTTACCGGTGTTGTCTCACAGAACCAGGATTTTCTTGAGGTGGTGCCGGATAAGATGCTGGGGTTCCCAGTGCGGCTGGTATCGGGAAAATCCAGCCGATACAAAGCAGGGGACAAGGTCCTCTGTGAAATTGTCTCTAGGGGCTCCCGCCACTATAATCACAGAGCTAAGGTCATAGAGGTCTTTGGCTCTTCCCTGAAAGCGGACAACTGTGCAAAATCCCTGATCCGGTTAAATGAGATCAACGTAGAATTCCCGGCCGTGGTATCTGAGGCGGCGCAGCGGCTGAACGACGCTGGAATCCACCCCAAAGAGCGGGCCAGCCGATTGGATCTGCGCGACGAGATCATTTTTACCATCGACTCGGCGGACAGCAAGGATCTGGATGATGCAGTCTCCATCCAAAAAACAAAGGATGGCTGGGAGCTGGGGGTCCATATTGCGGATGTAAGCTATTATGTTCATCCTCAAAGCCCCCTGGATAACGAAGCCTATGCCCGGGGCACCTCCATCTACTACGCTGATCAGGTGATCCCCATGCTGCCCAAGGCCCTTTCTAATGGGATTTGCTCCCTCAACGAGGAGGAGGACCGGCTGGCATTCTCTTGCTTTATGAATTTGGATACCCAGGGGAATCTCGTCAGTTTTGATTTTAAAAAGACACTGATCCGTTCCAGAGTCAAGGGGGTATACAGCGAGATCAACGCCATCCTGGCAGGAGAGGCAACCCCGGAAATTCTGGAAAAATACAGTGCCGTTATGGACTCCATCCATCTGATTGACCAGTTGTGCAGCCTCCGGTTGAAAAAGAAGCGGGAAAGAGGGGCCATGGATCTGGAGACCAGTGAATCCAAGATTATTTTGGATGAAAACCGGAATGTCAAGGAAATCAAGCCCCGAGGGACTGGGCGCAGTGAGAATATAATTGAAGAGATGATGCTCCTGGCCAACGAGTCAGCAGCCACCTTTGCGCTGGAAAAGCACCTTCCCTTCTGCTTCCGGGTTCATGAACCGCCTTCTCCCGACAAGCTCCAGAATCTCGCGGAGTTGCTTGCTGCCATCGGACAGAGTAAGCGGGACATCCAGCCTGGCGTTTCTCCGACCCGTCTGGCTCAGGTGCTGGAGGGTGTCCGGGGAACCAAGTACCAAATGATTGTGAACAGCCAGATGCTGCGCACCATGTCCAAGGCAAAATACAGTGAAAAGAATATCGGGCATTTTGGCCTGGTGCTTCAAAACTATGCACACTTTACCTCACCTATCCGCCGTTATCCGGACCTGTTTATCCATCGGGTTATGTCGGCATATTTGGCAGGTTCCAGTGAGGAAAAGCTGCAAAAGCGCTTTGGCAAGGTGGCAGGTCCCACCGCCAATCAATCCAGTGAGCGGGAACTCATCGCTATGACCATCGAGCGAGACTGTGAGGACTGTTATAAGGCGGAATACATCCTCCGTCACTTAGGGGAAGAGTTGGAGGGCGTCGTTTCCTCTACCACCAATTTCGGCATCTATGTCATGCTGCCTAATACTGTGGAGGGTCTGGTACGGGCTCAGACCCTGGGCGAAACCTTCCAGTATGATGGGCGGATGGAATATAAGGATATGATGTCCCCCAGAAGATACCGTATTGGAGATACAGTCACGGTCAAGGTGCTGGGAGCCGATGTATCGGCGGGAAAAATTGATTTTGAATTTGTATAAGCAAAGGCTCCGGACCGGGTTCGGAGCCTTTTGTTGTTAGGAAGTTTTTTACAGTGATCCTGTATAATTTTTGCATATCAGCCAAGGCTACCCACATACAATGAAATTGAAGGGTGGGCTTGTATCATGGAAGGTATTCTCCGATCAAAAATCATGCCATGGAGCAAAGGAATATCCACGCCCAGAGCAGAAGAAACCAACCGCATTATTGAGGATATCAAGGCCGTGCTGGAAATGATTGATCGCGCGGAACAGCGCTTTAATCAGGAACAGGACGAAGACCTGCTGGAGGCTTGTATCTATGAAAACAAAGCTCTGGCCGCTCGATATCGCTATTTGATCAAGGAAGCCAAACGCAAGGGTATCACCTGGGACCCCGCCCAACATGGAATTCAATTGGAAGGGGTGTATAGCTCATGGGATAAGTGAAATCGTCCTCATCGCCGCCATTTTTTTGTCCGCAGGGATGCTGGTGGCCTTGTATTCCAGAAGAAAAAACCCGGTTTCCGCCTATTTTACCCATGCCCTTTGTGGATTCCTAGGCCTCGCAGCGATTCACCTGACGACAGGATACACCGGCATTGCCATCGGAATCAACCTGTTCACCTGTCTGGTGACAGCTCTTTTAGGGCTGCCTGGAGTGGTGACCATGTCTATCCTACATTTTGTCTGGGCAATCTAAAGAAGATTTGCTATAATAAAAAAGGACAAAATAGAGCAAGGATGTGACAGGATGTTCAAAGCCAAATGGTATGAGGACCTCCATCTGCCGGAAGATGCAAAGATGATTCGGGATGAGGTCTTTGTCAAGGAGCAGAAATTTCAGGATGAATATGACGATATGGAAGTGAAAGCGCTGCATCTTGTCATCTATGACGAGGAAAACCAGCCAGTCGCCACAGCGAGGATGTTCCCTTGGGAAGAAAACAGCTATAAATTTGGCCGCATCGCTGTACGCAAGCCATGGCGGGGACAAGGCCTAGGCCGGATCCTCATGGAGGAGCTGGAGAAAAAGGCGGTTTCCTTGGGTGGAAAACAAGCGCTGATCGGCGCTCAACAGCAGGCTCGTGGCTTTTATGAAAAGTGCGGCTACATAGCATATGGGGATGAGTACTATGAAGAATACTGTCCTCACATTCACATGAAAAAGCAGATTTGAATCCAGAGGGAGACGTTGGTCTTCCTCTGGATTTCTTTTTGTTTTGCTGATTTTTGCGAATTTTAGCACTCTTATAGAATGAGTGCTAAAATTAAAGGTTTGTTCTTATTTTATGTGTTGTTTTGTAACAAGTGGGGCCTATAATGACAATTGTCAAAAGGATGAAGGACATCCGAAAGACAAAATCATAAAAGAACCAAATGATATAAATGGAGGTATGACTTATGTTTGATCTGTTACCGTTTGAACGCAGAAGAAATGATATGATGAATTTCTTTGGTGACTGGGGGAAGGACTTCTTCGGTGAAATGGGAGATCAGATCTCCGCATTCCGTACCGATATTATGGACAAAGGGGACCATTATCTCCTGGAAGCCGAATTGCCAGGCTTCGATAAAAAAGATATTGACATCGATATCAATGGCGATACATTGACCATCAGCGCCAAACACGAAGCCAATACAGAAGACAAGAAGGACAATTACATCCGCCGGGAGCGCAGCTACGGTTCCTTTGTCAGAAGTTTCGATGTCTCCACCATTGATGCGGCAAATATCAAGGCTGCCTATAACAACGGCATTTTGGAACTGACGCTGCCCAAACTGGCAGAGCAAAAGCCTGAAAGCCGGAAAATTGACATCGGCTAATTACTTGATACAGCATTGTGTTTACATCTCCCAAAACAAAAAGACGCCCGCTTAAGCGGACGCCTTTTTGTTTTGTAGCATGACCAAGCATATAAGCCGAGTTCTGTATTTGACAACGATCTATCTAGGCCTTACGTCGCCATAAGGCTCCAGCCACCTTCTCGAGGACACGCCGGGCCGGCGCTTGATGCCCTCCCTGTGGTGTTGCTCCGGATAGGGTTTACATAGCCGTCCAGTCTCCTGGACGCTGGTGAGCTCTTACCTCGCCTTTCCACCCTTGCCAGCGGGGAAAACCACGCTTTGGCGGTATCTCTCTGTTGCACTTTCCCTAGAGTCGCCTCCGGCTGCCGTTAGCAGCTATCCCGCCCTTTGGAGCTCGGACTTTCCTCGGAAACGGCCTTACGGCCCTGTTCCCGCCGTTGTCTTGCCTGCTCATGGATGATATGATAACATACGTCGGGGAATTATACAAGTTTTCTCGGAAAGCTGCGTTTGAATTTTGATTCATTTTTATGAAATCACAGAGTAAGGTGAAACGAAAAAATTTAATCTTGCATATAAATTGTGTAAAACTTTACATTCTTCGCAAAAATTGAGGATTAATCCTGAGAATCTGCATGAATTTAAAAAAAAGTTGCAAAAAATTCTTGCATTATCGCGTTAAAGTAGTTATAATAATAACCAAATTTGATAAAGGGGAGCTAAGCTATGGCGTTTAAAAGTGAGTACCTCAATAACGTATACGAAACAGTATGCAAAAGAAACAGCGGCGAGCCCGAATTTTTGCAGGCTGTCAAGGAAGTTCTGGAATCTTTCGAGCCAGTGGTAGAAAAACGCCCTGACATCGTTAAATCCGGCGTGATCGATCGTATTGTGGAGCCGGAGAGATTTATCCAGTTCCGTGTATCCTGGGTTGACGACAGCGGTAAGGTTCAGGTTAACCGTGGTTTCCGCGTCCAGTTTAACTCCGCGATCGGCCCGTACAAAGGCGGACTGCGTTTCCATCCCTCTGTATGCGCCTCCATCATCAAATTCCTGGGCTTTGAGCAGATCTTTAAGAATTCCCTCACCGGCCTTCCTATGGGCGGCGGCAAGGGCGGTTCTGATTTCGATCCCAAGGGCAAGTCTGACGGCGAGATCATGCGTTTCTGCCAGAGCTTTATGACCGAGCTTTCCAAACACATTGGTGCAGACACCGATGTGCCGGCTGGTGATATCGGCGTTGGCGCACGGGAAATCGGCTTCCTGTACGGTCAGTACAAACGTCTGCGCAATGAGTTTGTAGGCGTTCTCACCGGCAAGGGCCTTTCCTATGGCGGTTCTCTGATCCGTACCCAGGCCACCGGTTATGGACTTCTCTACTTCACCAAGGAAATGCTCCAGTGCATGAAGAATGAAACCTTGAAAGATAAAACTGTTGTCGTCTCCGGTTCTGGCAACGTGGCTATTTACGCTACCGAAAAGGCACAGGAGTATGGCGCAAAGGTTGTTGCCCTTTCTGATTCCTCCGGTTATGTTTACGATCCCAACGGCATTCAGCTGGATGTTGTTAAGCAGATCAAAGAGGTAGAGCGTGGAAGAATCAGCGAGTATGCAAAACGCGTACCTGGTTCCACCTACACCGAAGGCTGCCGTGGTATTTGGAGCATCAAATGCGACGTGGCTCTGCCCTGCGCAACCCAGAATGAGATCAATGGGGAAGAGGCACAGATGCTGGTCAACAACGGCGTCATGGCAGTTGCCGAAGGCGCGAACATGCCCTCCACTCCGGAAGCTGTGGAAGTCTTCCAGAAAAACGGCGTTCTCTTTGGGCCGGCCAAGGCTGCCAATGCCGGCGGCGTTGCCACCAGCGGTTTAGAGATGTGCCAGAACTCCATGCGTTACAGCTGGACCTCCGAAGAAGTGGATGCCAAGCTGCATGACATCATGGTCAACATTTTCCACAACGCCTATAATGCATCCAAAGAATATGGTGCAGAAGGCAACTTGGTCATGGGTGCCAATATTGCCGGCTTTATTAAGGTGGCAGATGCCATGATGGCACAGGGCGTCGCTTATTAATGTGATTCGCTTTTCATAATGATGGGGTCCCCGGCATTTTGCTGGGGATTCCGTGCATTTGTGGAGGATCCCCTTGCTTTCTGCCAACGGGATTGGTATACTTAAAACGGTACAGAGTAAAAATACCCGCAATCTGGGTAAAATAGAAGAAAGAAGGAAACGGACATGGAAAACTTGAGAATCGAATTGTCGAAAAATCTCAAGCCGAAGCCTCAGGATGAGACCAAATTGGGCTTTGGAAATATCTTTACAGACCACATGTTTTTGATGGACTACGATGAGGGGCAGGGTTGGCATGATGCCCGCATCGTCCCCTATGGCCCATTGCCGCTGGATCCAGCCGCAATGGCGCTACATTATAGCCAGGAAGTTTTTGAGGGTATGAAAGCATACCGGGCTGAGGATGGCAGAATTCTGTTGTTTAGACCGCAGGAAAATTTTGCCCGGCTCAATCGTTCTAACGAGCGTTTGTGCATTCCTCAAATTGATGAGGAATTTGCCCTTAAGGCCCTCATCGAACTTTTAAAAATTGAAAAAGACTGGATTCCTCATATTAAGGATACATCCTTGTACATTCGTCCCTTTATCATCGCAACAGACGCTCATTTGGGTGTCCGCACCGCAAATAAATATCTTTTTGTTATTATCCTGTCGCCCTCTGGCCCTTACTATAAAGAGGGACTGAATCCGGTAAAGCTGTATGTAGAGAACAATTACGTCCGAGCAGTCCGGGGCGGTACAGGTATGGCGAAGACAGGAGGCAATTACGCTGCTTCTCTCAAAGCCCAGGTTGAGGCAAATGACCAGAATTATTCTCAGGTGCTTTGGCTGGATGGCGTGGAGAAAAAATATATTGAAGAAGTTGGCTCCATGAATGTCTTCTTTGTCATTGATGGAGAGGTTATTACTCCTGCGTTGGTTGGCTCCATCCTGCCGGGAATTACCAGAAAATCCTGCATTGAGATGCTGAAGGATATGGGCTATAAGGTAGCTGAACGCCGTCTCTCTATCCAAGAGGTTGCTGATGCCTACAAAGCTGGAAAACTGAATGAGGCTTTCGGCACTGGCACAGCGGCGGTTATTTCTCCCATTGGCCATATTAAATGGGGAGATCTTGTCATGGATATTAACAACAATGAAATTGGTGAGATTTCTCAAAAACTTTACGATGAATTAACTGGCATTCAGTGGGGTAGAATTCCGGATCGCTACAATTGGATTGTAGAAGTCAAATAAATAGATCGAGGCAAAAGCCGGCGGAAAACAGCCGTTTTCCGCCGGCTTTTTTTGGAGGTGAGGATATGAAAATTGTGGAATGGATGATGACAAAGGAACAACACGGGAAGAAGATTTATGATCTGCTTCGCTCGCAATTTCATATATCCTCCACCGTCATAAAAATGCTGAAAAATACAGAGAATGGAATTCAGCTAGACGGCAAGCCTGCTCGGGTCATTGATCGGGTGAAGGAGGGGAGCATTCTTCGCCTTCAGCTTCCTCGGGAGGAGACGGTGCTGGCCCAATGTACCCTGCCCGTCCCCATCATATATGAGGATGAGGATTTCCTTATCTTTAATAAACCTGCCCACATGCCGGTTCATCCGGCTCACCAACATCAGGAGGCAACTTTAGGCAATGTGTGGGCTCATATTATGGAAAAAAGGCTGGGTTTTACTCCGGTCTTTCATCCCATTAACCGTCTGGACAAGGATACCTCTGGTTTGGTCCTCTGCGCAAAACATGTACTGGCCGCTTCTCTGGATCCCCGTCAGGTACAAAAAAGGTATATGGCCATTGTCTCAGGAGCTTTAGAAGGGAAAAGAGGCATCATTAATGCCCCTATTGGTATGGAGTCAGGAAGCAAGGTGCGCCGAGCGGTACGGCCGGATGGACGCACCGCCTGCACCCACTATGAGTGTTTATGCAAAAATAATAAATATAGTTTCATTTCGTGTGAATTGGAGACCGGGAGGACCCACCAGATTCGGGTACACACCGCCTATCTAGGCCACCCATTAGCGGGAGATGACCTTTATGGGGGAAAACGGGATGATATAGGAAGACAAGCGCTCCATTGCGGTTGGATGAAGTTTTTTCAGCCGTTTTTGCGGAATTGGGTCGAGGTGACAGCGCCGTTGGAAGAAGATATGATGAATTTGCTGCTAAAAGAATATTTATGCAATAATGATGTATAAAATCGAAGTTTTTCTGAATTTATTTGCATGAACCCCTTGATTTTTTCCACAGGGATTGTATAATATTAAGCATCAAATAATTTATTGTTTTTTGTAACATTTTGGAGGGGTATTTTATGAAGAGAATTCTTGCGCTGGCCTTGGCAGTTCTTATGGTATTGTCGCTGGCGGGATGTAAAAAAACACCAACTGTGGAGCAAATTCAAAAGGACGGTAAGCTGGTTATGTTGACCAACGCTGCTTTTCCGCCCTTTGAGTATGTGGAGAATAATGAGTTTGTTGGCGTTGATGTAGATATTGCCAACGAAATTGCCAAAGATCTGGGTGTTGAGCTGGAAGTTGTCAATATGGACTTTGACGGTATTATTGATGCAGTAAAATCTGGAAAAGGTTCTTTCGGCGCAGCGGGTATCACCATCAAACCCGATCGCCAGGAGAAGGTGGACTTTTCCATTGAATATGTAACGTCTTCCCAGTATTTGATTATCCAGAAGGATAGTGGGATCACTGCGGATCAGATTCCTGATCTGACTATTGGCGTACAGGCTGGCACAACTGGCGAATTCTTCTGTGTAGATGACAACGGTATGGCAGAAGATCAGGTCAAGAAGTATAAGACTGCGTTGGAAGCGGCTAACGACCTGAAAAATGGTAGAATCGACGGTGTAATCATCGATCAGCTTCCGGCGGAGTCTATCGTAGCGCAAAATGACGATCTGGAGCTGATTGCTGAGCCTTTGACTGAGGAAAAATATGCCATTGCGGTACAGAAAGGCAATGACACCCTTTTGGAAGCCATCAATGCTACCTTGCAGCGGTTGATGGATGAGGGCAAAATTGATGAGTATGTGCTCAATCATATGGGTGCAGCCGCATAAATAGCTGCTCTTACTTGTGGAAAATCAACGGCAGCGGGAATTTGTGCCCGCTGCCGTTCGGTTGTTTTATTATGGATTAGGTGAAATGACAAGAATGAGTTGAGGAGGACGCCATGCTAGAATTTTTTGCCTCCATAGGGGATTATCTATATGAAGGGCTGATTGAAGAAAATCGCTGGCAACTGTTATTACAGGGGTTAGGAAATACATTGGTAATTGCTGTATTTGCGACCTTGATTGGTGTGGCAATCGGCTTGCTGGTGGCTATTGCGAAGGTAGCCGCCGCCCAAAATAAAAAGTTGGGCTGGCTTAATTTTATCTGCGATCTGTATTTGACAGTGATCAGAGGCACACCGATTGTGGTACAGTTGTTGATCATGTATTTTTCCATCTTTGCTTTTATTACCGAGGCAATCCCGGTGGCGATTCTTACTTTTGGTATCAATTCCGGCGCCTATGTGGCAGAGATTATCCGCTCTGGTATTCTGGCGGTGGATCGGGGCCAAACGGAGGCTGGCCGTTCTTTGGGCCTTACCCAGAGTATGACTATGCGGTATATTGTACTGCCACAAGCAATCAAGAATATCCTCCCAGCATTGGGCAATGAATTCATAGCTTTGCTGAAGGAAACCTCTATTGCTGGATATATTGCCCTGATGGATATTACATCGGCGGCGAATTTGATCCGTGGCCGAACCTATAACAATGTCCCCCTGTATGCCACAGCCATTGTTTATTTAATTCTGGTCATTGGTATGACCCGTGTACTCAGGCACTTTGAGAGGAGGATGGCGAAGAATGATCAGCGTTAAAGGATTGGAGAAGGCATTCGGAAGCAATCTTGTGCTCAAAGGTATCGATGAAGAGATTGCAAAGGGCGAAAAAGTGGTCATCGTAGGGCCTTCTGGCTCGGGAAAAAGTACTTTTTTGCGCTGCCTAAATCTTCTAGAAAGGCCCACAAAGGGACAGATTTGGTTTGAGGGGCAGGAGATTACAGATCCCAAATGTGATATTAACAAACTGCGCCAGAAAATGGGAATGGTGTTCCAGCATTTCAACCTGTTCCCTCATTTGACGGTAGCGGAGAATATTACTTTGGCGCCTATCAAACTGGGGCTGCAAAAACCGGAAGAGGCAAAAGAAGCAGCGCTGAAATTGCTGGAGAGAATCGGTTTGTCCGATAAAGCGGATGCTTATCCACCTCAACTTTCCGGCGGGCAGAAGCAGCGTATTGCCATTGTCCGATCTTTGGCTATGAATCCCGACGTCATGCTGTTTGATGAACCCACCTCTGCTTTGGACCCGGAAATGGTAGGAGAAGTACTGGAATTAATGAAAGAGCTGGCACGGGAAGGGATGACCATGGTAGTCGTCACCCATGAAATGGGCTTTGCCCGTGAGGTGGGAACCAGGGTGCTGTTTATGGATGGTGGCCTCATTTTAGAGCAGCAGGAACCAGAAGCATTTTTTGCTAATCCTCAACATCCCCGTCTGCGCGATTTTCTTTCCAAAGTTTTATAACACATAAATAGTCAACCGCAGGGCCCTTGCCGAAACAGGTAAGGGTCCTGTTATTGTTAGGATACATAACAATCATTCTTGCTTCGGTATTTTCTGGGAACCGTCACAAAATTGTCACATGACCGTGGTATGGTTAATAAGGCCCAATGAATTGCGGCTAAATCTCCATAAGGCTGGTGAGAACAATGTGATGGAAGAGATAGTAGGAATCGCTTAGGATTAGTGAATTTTGTTATATTTTTGACAAAAAATAAACCGAAAAATGAATCCAGACATAAGATGTTATTAAAATATAATACATATTTTATATAAAATATGTATGAAAATATTTCTGTAATTTTTATTAATTATATGAATAATGTTGTACAAAAGGTTTCAAAATGGCTAAAATCCTTGCAATTCTTACGAATTTATGTATAATAAAATATGATCGTTCACAGATGAGTGGATGAAATGAGGAGTTCTCAGAACTGCTCAAACGAAGGTGCAGGCTTCGTAGCAAATAAGAAAGGAGCGATGTTTGTGATACGCAGAAACTGTGGTTGTACAGAGAAGAAAAAAACTGTACGCGACAGAAAAAGCGTAACAGAAAAGAAGACAGCTTCGATATTATCTGCATTTTTTTCGACACTTTTTCAGTATTTTTATAAACTGTCTTATGTTGTTGGCTGTCAGTTTTTCCGTTTTCTGAGAAAACTGAAGAGCAAATACCGCGAGGGATTTTTCCGTGCTGTCCACGCTAACCGAGACTTTTTTGCCGGTTTTAAAGACCGTTTTCGGATCGGCTGGAGACGGATATGGAGGAATTTTACCTTCCCCTTTAAAAAGCTGGGTTCTTCCTGCGTTCTCATTAAGAACCAAGTATCCGGTGCCTATCGGCAGAAAGGCTTTTTAGGGGCTGTTGGCGAGTTCTTCTATGTATTCTTCTGCGGTGCGCGGGCCAACATGCGCATCATCAAAGGCTTCTTGAATTACGCGGCGCCAATTTGCGCGGCATTTCTGCTCGTTTATACAATTTCCTATTTTTCCAACCTTGATTACGCACTCAACGTAGAATATCAGGGAATGGAAATGGGGTATATTGAAAACGAGGATTCCTTTGATCAGGCGGAAAAAATGATGCAGGGCCGTATTGTGTATGAGGAAGATCAAGACCCCATCAATACGACGCCTAAATTTACATTAGAAGTAGTGGAACCGACGCAGGTGTTGTCGGTAGATAAAATGTGCGACAATATTATCGCCGCCTCTGGAAGCGTCATTAATCAGGCTACCGGGCTTTATGTTGATGGGAAATTTATGGGAGCGACCCAAAAGGGCGCGGAATTGGAAAATCTCCTTGACGGCATGTTAGCCCAGTATAGGACGGGTGCGGAAAATGAGGAAGTCGACTTTATTCGCGATGTCGAGACAAAGGATGGGTTGTATCCTGAATCTAGCATTGTTGATCTAAAGAATATCGAAACGGTCATTACCTCCGATGTAGAAGGAGAAAAGGTCTACGAGGTAGTGGAAGGTGACGATCCGTGGGGCATTGCGGAGAAAAATGATCTATCCCTGACAGAGTTGACAGCGCTGAATCCTGGCATTGAAGAATCTCTTCTGATCGGCCAGGAGGTGCTCATTTCTAAATCGGAGCCTTTCCTTGGGGTACAGGTAACACGTACTGAAACCTATATGGAAGAGATTCCTTATCAGACAGAGGAAACCGAGGACAACCGCTACTATCGAGGCTATTCCGAGGTGAAAACGGCGGGTGAAAACGGTACTGCTGAAGTTACTGCCAATGTTACCTACGTAGATGGAGTTGAGGTCGACCGAGAGGTTATTGAATCCACAACTATTGAGGAACCTGTGACCCAAGAGGTCATTGTGGGCAGCGCCAGCAATTTGACCTCCTACAGTAACAGCAATAACTTTAGTTCCAGCTCTGGTTCCGCCTCGGCTAGCGGATTTTTGTGGCCAGCCAATGGTGGTTATATTAGCTGTGGTTACGGCGGCTATGCAGGCCATTATGCTATTGATATCGCAGGAACCGGCAATGGACCAGTTTATGCGAGTATGGCAGGAACGGTTGTCTACGCGAGAAATCAGACGACAGGCTATGGACGGCATATTCTGATCGATCATGGCAATGGTGTCTATACGCTGTATGCCCATTGTAATGCCCTTTATGTTACAGCGGGACAGCAGGTAAGCCAAGGCCAGGTGATTGGTCAGGTTGGCCAGACTGGTAACGCCTATGGCCGACACCTGCACTTCGAGATCCGTATTAACGGACGCTATATGAATCCGGCCAATTACTTCTAAAATAAGCTGTTTTGCATAAAAAGGGACGCTTGAGCGTCCCTTTTTATTTATAGGAGGTAAAAAAAGAAATACTGAGTAAAACAGTGAAAAAAAGAGAAACTAAGCGGTATTTTTAATATTTGAGGAATATTTTCAAATTGCCAAGGTAGCATTTTAGCACGATAAAGTATATAATAAGTCACGTGCTTGGAGGATGACATCTGAGCAGGAAGGGGAAAAGAATATGAAAAAAATTGGTGTGTTTTTGTTAGCGATGCTTATGTGCATTACCGTATTTGCCGGATGCGCCTCGCAGGGGGAAAGCTCTACAGCAGGGGATTCCCAATCTGATAGCAGTTCACAGTCCCAAAGCGAATCTGGCGCTCAGAACGGTGAAAAGACAGAATTCATTGTGGGTTTGGACGTTTCCTTCCCGCCTATGGGATTTATGAGCGAAGATAACGAAATTGTCGGATTCGATATCGACATGGCAAAAGAGGTTGCCAAAAAATTGGGCCTGGAATTGAAGCTACAGCCTATCGATTGGGCTGCCAAGGAGATGGAGCTCAACAACGGCAACATTGATTGCATTTGGAATGGAATGACAGTAACTGAGGAAAGAGAAGAAAATATGCTGCTCCTCCGTCCCTACATGGCAAACAACCAGCTGATTGTTGTTGCGAAGGATTCTCCCATTGCGACAAAAGCAGATTTGGCAGGAAAGATTGTTGCAGTTCAGACAGATTCTTCTGGTGAGCTGGCACTGAACAATGACCCCATTAAAGATGAGGTAGCTGAGGTTGTTTCCATGGCCGACTATGTCTCTGCCCTGAATGATCTGAAGATCGGCAGAATTGATGCGGTTATTATCGATGAAGTCGTTGCACGTTATTATGTAGAGATGGAACCGGAAAACTTCACCATTATTGAAGAGTCTCTGCAGGAAGAGGAATACGCTATCGGCTTTAAAAAAGATAATACTGAATTTGCACAGCAGGTTCAGGAGGCCTTTGATGAGGTTGTTGCCGAAGGCACCGCAGCTGAAATCTCTGAGAAATGGTTTGGAAAGGATATTGTCCTCAAATAACCTCATCTCCTATAAATGTGACAAAGTGTGAAAACAAAACCGGTTTTTTTACAAAACCGGTTTTGTTTTTTTATCTTTTATGGTATGATATTCCCAGTGGCTTTCGTTTGATAACATGGTATCATTTTAGAACGAATAGCAGAAAAACAGCGGCGGTACGGACGCCTTTGCAGGAGGGAATATTTTGGATTTGCAATATATATGGACACTGACGCAACCACTTTTGCTCGGTGCGCAGACAACAATACTGCTCTTCTTTATTGTCATAATCCTGGCGATGCCTTTGGGCTTTGTGTTTACAGGGATGGTGCGCAGCCGGTTTCGTGTGCTTCGATGGATCGGCAATGCATACATTACGCTAATGCGGGGAACGCCATTGCTGCTTCAGTTGTTCTTTATTTATTTTGGACTCCCCATTCTACCAGTGATTGGCGAATATTTGAAATTTGGCCGTTTTACAGCCGCCTGTATCGGATTTGTCCTCAATTATGCGGCCTATTTTGCAGAGATTTATCGCGGAGGCCTCTTGGCAATTGACAAAGGCCAGTATGAGGCATGTAAGGTGCTGGGCCTGAGCAAGGTGCAGACAACTGTGAAGGTGATTATCCCCCAAATGATCCGAGTGGCCCTGCCTTCTATTGCTAACGAATCTATTACCTTGGTGAAGGATACATCTCTGTTATACGCGGTTTCTGTACCCGAAGTGCTTCACTACGCAAAGCTTGCGGTAAGCCGGGATATGACAACGATTCCATTTATTCTAGCGGCGATTATTTATCTGGTGATGGTAATGCTGCTCACCTTTTTCTTCAAAAAGGTGGAGAAAAAATTCAGTTTTAAATAGGCTTGTGGAAGAAAGGAACAGATGTCATGGCGTTAATTGAGATACAGGGACTGAAGAAGTCTTTTGGTAAATTAGAAGTCCTAAAAAATATTAGTTTTCATGTGGATAAGGGCGATGTAGTTTCCATTATTGGTTCCAGCGGTTCGGGAAAGAGTACAATTCTCCGCTGTCTTATTAACCTGGAACAGATTGATGGTGGTACAGTCACTGTAGATGGTGAGGATATGATCCGCGACGGACATTATGCACCCTCAGCCCAGGTGAAGCAGATCACCCGGAAGATGGGGATGGTGTTCCAATCTTTCAATCTGTTCCCGCATATGACGGTTAAGCAGAACTTATTGATGCCAGCGATGACAGTAAAGAAAATGCCGAAAGAAGAGGCATTGGAACAGTGTATTAATTTGTTGACCAAGGTGGGACTGGCGGACAAAATCGATGCTTATCCCTCTAATCTTTCTGGCGGTCAGAAGCAGCGGGTGGAGATCGCCCGTTCTTTAATGATGAAACCCGAGATCATCCTGTTTGACGAACCCACTTCCGCCCTAGACCCGGAGCTGACAGGCGAGGTTCTGGCGGTAATGAAACAATTGGCCCAGGAGCACATGACCATGA
This sequence comes from Zongyangia sp., assembly GCF_965361945.1. NCBI lineage: Bacteria > Bacillati > Bacillota > Clostridia > Eubacteriales > Oscillospiraceae > Zongyangia > Zongyangia sp. The sequence goes on from NZ_CBDTOK010000092.1 coordinate 38,133, forward strand.
TTATTGTGACCCATGAGATGGCGTTTGCACGGGAGGTTTCCAATCAGGTCCTCTTTATGCACAATGGTGAGATATTGGAAAGTGGCACGCCGGAGCAGATTTTTGGCAATCCTCGGGAAGCAAGAACCAGGGAATTCCTCAACAGTATTTTTTAATTTTTGCATTGTAAATCATTGTAAAATCCCGACGTATATGTCGGGATTTTTTATAGAGTAGCGGAAGAAAAATTGACAGTAAAAATATACAAGTGTTATAATAAAAAAGTCGCAAATCCACTGAGTTTTTACAATAGTTGTATGATATGTATGGAAGTGATTTGATATATCTGTATGTTTTTTTGATGAAAGGGAGGAATTGGTTTGATCGACTTTGTGAAGCACCATATTGACAAAACAAGTCCGGTTCCTTTGTATTTTCAGATCAAGGAAATCATCCTCAGCGAAATTTTATCCGGAAATTTGCAGACGGGAGATCTGATTCCCACTGAAGTTGAGTTTTCCCAAATGTATAAGGTCAGCCGTTCCACAGTGCGGCAAGCGATTTTGGAACTTGTCAATGAAGGATATCTCTGCCGGCTTAAAAGTAAGGGAACATTTGTATCCAAGCCGAAGATTTCCCAGGAATTTGTTTATAAGCTGGATAACTTCCGTTCCCAAATGGCTCGTGCCGGTTTGGAACCTAAAACCGAAGTGTTGGAATTTGAGGTGATAAATCCAACAGACTCCATTATGAAGGCGTTGGAGATTACCGAGGATGATAAGGTCATCAAGCTGTCCCGTCTCCGCTATGCAGGATCGGATCCCATTGTCATTGTGGATACCTATCTGCCTTATGAATTGTGCGCTCCGATCCTGAAGATGGACATGTCGGTGCGGTCCTTGACAGAGTTTACCAGTCTTGACCCTCAGACAGAGGTAGTTCGTGCCAAAAGAACCATAGAAGCTATTAACGCGGGGCCCTTTGAATCCCGTCACCTTCGGATCAAACGAGGACATGCGGTTTTGCAGTTTCGAACGACAGGCTATAACTGTTATGACCGGCCGGTGGAATACTCTATTGCCAGATATCGGGGGGATCGGAATAAGTTCACCGTTTCCACAGTTAATACATCAGAAGAGCTATAAAAAAGCCCGGGATCCTATGATCCCGGGCTTTTTTATAGCTTAATATAATATAGATTGACAAATTATATTATATTAAATATAATATAGAAAGTGATATAAGAATAGAGGTGAGGACATGGCGTTTCAGTTGGGGGCTTCCCTTCTAGAGGCGTGTGTGTTGGCAGTACTGGCCCGAGGGGATACCTACGGATATATTTTGACCCAAAATATCCGCAGCATCATCGAGATATCGGAATCCACCTTGTATCCGGTGCTGCGGCGGCTGCAAAAGGACAACTGCCTGACCACATATGATCAGCCCTGTCAGGGCCGCAACCGGCGGTACTATCGGATTACCGAAGAGGGAAAACAGCGCCTTGAACAATATATGCGGGACTGGAGCGAGTATAAGGAAAAAGTAGATCTTGTTTTGAGTGGAGGAATCAATCATGAGTGCAAGTGATTTTTTGAGAAGGCTGGATGTACAGCTTCGGCAGCTGCCGCCAGGGGAAAGAGAGAATGCGCTGGCCTATTACCGGGATTATTTTGCAGATGCTGGCATTGAAAATGAACAAAAGGTATTGGAGGAATTAGGATCGCCAGAGAAGTTGGGAGCGGAGATTGTCGCCGATTATTATTACAAGAATGGCGCAGAAGCACCGATGATGTATCCCAAAAAGAAAGGGATGCCGTTAGCAGTAAAAATAATCCTAGGTATCATCCTGTGTCCCATTATCCTTATCCTATTGATAGCGTTTGCCGCGGTTTTGTTTGCGATTTTTATAATTCCGGTATCCCTTATGGCAGGAGGTGTCATTTATTTCCTGGGTGGTATTGCCGTAATGCTGATCAATATTCCCACAGGCTTTATGGTCCTGGGGGAAGGGCTTCTGGCCGCGGGTATTGGACTGCTCCTCTTTGTCCCGGTTAAGCGTTTGATGGTGATCAGTTGGCATGGGGTTGTAAGAATGTTCCGTAGACTGACGAGAAAGGGGGAGGTACAATGAAAAAGAGTTCTAAATATCTGTTGATTATCGGCGGGATTCTGTCCGCTGTTGGAGTTGTTACCATGGGAATTTCCATTGTGGCCGGGGCCAGTACAGGTGTGGTAATTGGTGGCAACGGAATTCAGGTTGCCGAAACAAAAGTAATGGATATGGGAAAAGAAGAAACGATTCAGGATCAAAAAGTGCTGGAGTCCTTTGAATCACTTTATGTTGACGCAGGGGTGAGTGAGATCCGTCTTGTGCCCTCCGACCATTACGGTGTGGAGTATCAGCTCAACCGTTCTGATGGAGAGCTATCCTGTGAAGTGAAAGACGGCGCGCTTCATGTGACCCAAGGGTCGAATGGGGGAATCCACTTTAACCTAGACCTGTTTGGATGGATGAACCGGCAGAAGACCTATCTTGCAATTTATTATCCAGAGGGAACCCAGTTTAATACGGTGCAGGTAGAAAACAGCTTGGGTGAGCTGACGGTAAAGGATATAAAGGCGAAGACAGCGGACTTTTCCCTCGATCTTGGATATGGCGTTTATGAAAACATAGAGGCCGAGAAATTAACAATTCACCATGATAGTGGTTCCTTGAATATATCAAACGGTACGGTGGGCTCGCTGGAAATTCAGTGCGAACTTGGAGAAGCGCAATTGAGCGGTATCACTGCCAATCAAATGAACTTTCAAGGAGATTTGGGCAGTCTGAGTATCCGTAACAGCCTGCTGCGGCAGTCTGAGATTTCCTGCAGCATGGGAGAAGTGGATATTCAGGGCCTGGAATCGGATGGACTACAGATTGAAGCGGATAATGGTTCTGTGGTTGTCGAGGGTACCCTTCGAGGCCGTACGGGAATTGATGCTGAGATGGGCAGCATCCATGTTACCACCACCTTGGGAAAGAATGAATACAACTATGATGTCCACTGTGAGATGGGGGAAATCTATATGAATGGGGAAGAACAGGGTGGTTTGACCTTTGACACAGGGGCGGAAAACGACCTGGATCTTCAAGCGGATTTAGGCAGCATCCATATCAATGTGAAGGAATAGCAATGAAAAAGGTGGCCAGCTGGCCGCCTTTTTTAGTAAGGGTTAGATTTTTAAGCTACGTCTTGCAAGATTGTAGATTGTTTTGCAACAGGCACAAAAAGTTCACAATTTATTAATGAAACACCGGATAGGTATAGTGTATAGTTTATATTAGCACTCTAAGCATGTGATTGCTAATACAATAAAAGGGGAGACCAACCATGGCCAAAAAACAGTTTAAGGCGGAATCTAAACGCCTTTTGGATCTGATGATCCATTCTATTTATACCAACCGGGAAATTTTTCTGCGGGAACTGATTTCCAATGCCAGTGACGCCATTGACAAACTGTGCTATCTGTCTTTGACCGACGAAAACGTAGGTATGAGCCGCGGTGATTTTGCCATCACCATCCAACAGGATAAAGAGGCTCGCACTTTGATGGTATCCGATAATGGTATCGGCATGGACAAACAGGCTTTGGAGGAAAACCTGGGTGTCATCGCCAAAAGTGGTTCTCTGCAGTTTAAGGAAAACCTCGAAAAAGACGAGCAGAAAAACGACGATATTGATATCATCGGCCAATTTGGCGTAGGATTTTACTCCGCTTTTATGGTCAGCGACACGGTAACCGTTATCAGCCGGGCCTATGGCAGTGACACTGCCTATCGATGGGAATCCTCCGGTGCTGACGGTTATACCATCACCGAATGTGAAAAGGACACAGTGGGCACGGATATTATCATGAAGATCAAGGCCGACACAGAGGATGAGAAATATTCTCAGTATCTGGAGGAATATCCTCTGCGGGAGCTGATTAAAAAATATTCCAACTATATCCGCTATCCCATTCGGATGATGGTAACAAAAAGCCGTCCGATTGAAAAGAAAGACGAGGATGACAAGGGCAAAGCGCCAGAATATGAGACCTATCAGGAGATGGAAACCATTAACGATATGGTGCCTATCTGGCATAAGAAAAAGGGCGAGGTGTCCGACGAGGACTACAACCAGTTCTATAAGGAACGTTTCCTTGACTATGCGGACCCACTTAAGACCATCCATATTAGTACGGAGGGCGTCGTTTCCTATGAGGCGCTGCTTTTCATCCCTTCGCATATGCCGCGGGATTATTTTACCAAAGACTACGAAAAAGGGCTGCAGCTCTATTCCAGCGGTGTCATGATTATGGAGAAATGTGCTGATCTGCTGCCAGAGCATTTCCGCTTTGTCCGCGGTGTGGTGGATTCTCAGGACCTGTCACTGAATATTTCCCGTGAAATGCTGCAGCAGGACCGCCAGGTCCAGGTGATTGCCTCCAGCATTGAGAAAAAGATCAAACGGGAACTAACAAAGATGCTGGAAAATGACCGGGAAAAATATGAGGAATTTTTCAAGAATTTCGGAATCCAGCTGAAATACGGTGTTGCCAGTGATTATGGTACCCATAAAGAGATGCTCAAGGATCTTCTGCTTTTCTATTCTTCCACAGAGCAAAAACTGTCTACCTTAGGGGAATATGTATCCCGGATGAAGGAAGATCAAAAATACATTTACTATGCCTGTGGAGAGACCATTGCCAAAGTAGACCGTCTGCCTCAGACAGAAGCGGTTAAGGCCAAAGGCTATGAGGTACTATATCTTACCGATGAAGTGGATGACTTTGTGATGCAGATGCTTCACGAGGAAAGCGGTAAAGAAATTAAATCGGTCAGCAGTGATGATATTGCGGATGAGAACGATCAGAAGGCAGCGGAGGAACAAACCAAAGAGAATCAGGAGCTCCTCGATTTTGTCAAAGAAAGTTTGGATGGAAAGATCAAGGAAGCGAAGGTTTCCACCAAACCGGGAACCCATCCGGTCTGCCTCTCCAGTGAAGGCGGCATTACACTGGAGATGGAAAAGTATTTTGCTCAGATGAAGAATGAACCAGTTATCAAAGCAGAGCGGGTCCTGGAATTTAACGCCGGCCATCCGATGTTTAAGGCTTTGCAAAAAGCTTTTGTGGACGGGGACAAGGAGCGTGCGGCTAAGTTAAGCCAGGTGCTGTATAGCCAGGCAGAGCTGATCGCAGGTTTTTCGCTGGATGATCCCACGGCGTATACTGATCTGGTGTGTGAACTTCTGGCCAATCAATAGGAATCACAGCATGGAAGAGGGAATGGAGATTTCTCCATTCCCTTTTCCATTTTGAGGAGGACGGTTAACTTTTTGTTTTCGGCTCTACTCAAGATAAAAAATTT
>NZ_CBDTOK010000093.1:0-20000 GCF_965361945.1 Zongyangia sp.
AAGCATGAAGAGTGCACAGTGTGCGGCTATGCGAAAGGGCCGGTAGAGATTCCGATGACCAGCATACCTGGATCTAACCAGGGCCAGGTAGGCGGAGGCGACTGGGATTGGCCGGAAGGAAGTGGCAGCACAGGTTCTGGCAATGCTGGAGGAACAGGAGACTCTACTGATGATGGCAAACTGCCGCCGAACACTGGAGATACCAGCGGAGTTGCCCTTGGAGTAGCGATTCTAGCCCTGGCAGGAGTAGGAATTGGCACGACAGCCATTCATGGCAAAAAGAAAAGATAACAAATAGTCCATAGAAAGGGGGCCTGTCCGACGGACAGGCCCCCTTTTCCGCGGCGGGAGGAGCATCCCTCCAAAGCCGTTTAGCGATTGTACTGTGCTTTGGCAGCTTTCATAGGATAAAAAAACAAAGCCCCCTCAAGGGAGCTTTGTTTTTTTATCCTATTGTTTATTCAGTGAGACCACTGAGATCCTCTTCTAGGTCAGCCATAATGTCATCCATGCTCTGTACCACACTGGGATCCGCTTTAGCGTCGTTGACAAAGTCGCCGATGGTTTTGCCCATACCCAGATAGTAGCCTAAAGAAGCACCGATATCCTGAACGGAAGCATCTACGCCGATTTCGGAAATGACTGTCAGGATGGTAGCGGTCTGATCCTCAGAGGAGGCTGCGGACCAATCGGCCAGCGTCCAGTCCATGTAGTCGGAAGGAGCGGTTGTTAGCTCATCCAATCCCTTGATGATGGAGGGGTCGGCCTTGGCGTCGTTAATGAAATCACCGACTGTTTTGCCTTGGCCCAGATAAAGGCCCAAGGTAGCGCCGATGTCCTGAGCGGAAGCGTCTGTATCTACTTCTGCCAGGATTTCCATGAGGACGGAGGACTGCTCTGTCAGGCTGGCGCTGGACCAGTCAGACAGGGTCCAGTTCATGTAGTTATTTTTGGTAGAAACTTCCATATTTTCAGAAGTGTCCAAAGAGCCACTGCCTTTCGGGTTAATATCACCCATATCGATTTTTTGTAAGGCAACTATATCTTGTCCTGCGTTTGAGATTTGTTCTGCTGCTTCTTCAGAAATTGCAATAATCTCTTTTAAATTTTCCAATATGTCGGATAATTCTGTTGATGGTAAATAATTAGGATCTGCTAATGAACGGGTATAAATATGATATACTCGATATTCTATAGATGAAACAGCCATCCTTATATCGTATAAATATGGATTTGTGTTCCGATCTTCGTCGTATACATAATTATTTATCTCTCCACCTATAAATTTTAGATCGCCTTCACAATTTTTTAATAGACTAATACTATATTCAGATGGTAGGCTATTCATGGCTTTAGTAATGTCTTTCGTAACTTCCTCGATATCCCCTAAAAAATCAAGTTCGAAAAACACCTGCATGGGAACATAATCTATATATTTTTCTAAATCTAAGACAGCATTAATATAGGCTTCAACATTGCTATCAGTAATATTATAAGTCATAGATATTTTATTATAGAATTCACGAAAATCTGTGAATTTATTGATTCTTTGTTCAGTAACGTCTTGCAAAGAAGTAATTGCATACTCATTTACCTTGTTGGTGAAATCCTCTAAAACTTTATGTTTTGTATCAATAAAATAATTGTTGTTTGGCAATTGAATTGCATTAAAGCTCTCGGCTTCGATCAACTGCTTTATTTGATGATATTGATTGATGCCATATTGGACATAAATGCCCAAAGCTATAGCGATTAAAATGAAACAAAAAATTATGGGAAAAATAATAGCAAACAGTTTTCGGGTTTGTTTCTCTACAGGATTTCCGCAACGTTTACAGTATTTTGCTGTTATTGAAATTTTTTCTCCACATTGCTTACATCTCATTTTATATCCTCTCGATTCCTTTTTAATTTTTAGTCGTCCACCTTTGGAAGATTTATGGGAGTTCCACAATGACTACAGAATGTGCTGCCCAAGTCGATTTTCTTTTTGCACATAGGACATAAAATAGTTCCATCAGACTGCATAACAATATCAGTCTTTGAAACATTTTCAGAATTGTTTAAACCGGGAACAAGTAATTTACTACGAGATTCCGTTTTGTTTTCTGTCTCAGCACTATCTGCCAAATGTTTGTTATCGGCAATAAAGCCATAAAGCGAGAGCAAAAAGACAATTGCAGCTCCTGAAAAATAAATTGCACGCGATGTTTTGGCTCCAGCAATTATCCCACCACGTAAAGAGGCTTCAATCTGGATATTGTAAGCATCCCCTCCAACATATTCCTCATAACCATTTCCGTTAAAGTTAGTGAAATCAATTTCTTTTTGAGGTACTTTAGTAAATAACCCCATACACAGAAGCGCTATTGCGATAAAAATACCAATGGTGGATATGATTTGTTTTTTCATAACAATCCCCTCACTTAATGAATATTTAACTAATTATAACATTTCATAAAGAAAAAAGATAGAAAATCAGAACAAATAGAGAAAAATATGGGAATAGATTAAAAAATATTTCAGAAGAAACTTAATAACAAATCAAAAAGGCCGATCCAGTGGATCGGCCTTTCAATTTCTGCTTGACTATGGTTAGATAGCGCGGGTCACCTTGTTGGAACGTAAGCAGCGGGTGCAGGCGTAGATGTGGCGAGGGGAACCGTCGACAATCGCCTTAACGCGCTTAATATTGGGCTTCCAAGCTCTGTTGGAACGTCTGTGAGAATGGGAAACCTTAATTCCAAAAGTGACACCTTTTCCGCAGATGTCGCATTTAGCCATGTGTCTGCACCTCCTTTGTGCTAACAGAAAGTCAACATTTGTATCTTATCAGATTTCCCTGACAAAAGCAAGCCTTTTCCGAGGAAAATCTGGACGTTTTTTTAAAAAATCGTAAAGTTTCCGCTAGGGAGAGGCTTTCCCTTGTATTTTCAAGGCCCCTTCTGTATAATAATGAATATTGAGATTACTGAATTATGGAAGATTTCCGTCCTAAAAAACGGTTGACGATAAGGAGTTGTTAAAGTGCCTCTTTTTTTCAGCGGTGCAAGTGTCCAGCAGATGTTATTGCAGATCTTATCTCGAGCGCTGGTCGCCTTTTTCATCCTACCGGTTCATGAATTCGCCCATGCTTGGGCAGCCAACAAATTGGGAGATTCCACAGCCCGCTGGCAGGGAAGGATGACCCTGAACCCTATGGCGCATCTGGACCCCATTGGTACGGTGCTGCTCGTACTGACCGGTTTCGGCTGGGCAAAACCCGTTCCCATCAATCCCTATAATTTTAAAAACCGAAAATATGGCATGGCTCTTTCCGCGTTGGCTGGCCCGGCCTCCAATATTGTGGTGGCGCTATTGCTCACCATCCTGTATAAGATTTTGGCATATACCTTTATCATTACGGGCGTGGCCAATGTGTGGTTTTTGCAGGTGCTGCTCGCCATCATATCCTCCATGGCCTGGGTCAACGTATCTCTGGCGGTTTTCAACCTGATCCCCGTGCCGCCGTTGGACGGTTCCCGGATTGCCACCCTATTCTTGCCGGAACGCATCTATTTTAAAATCATGGAATATGAGCGCTACATTGTGCTGGTGCTCTTTGCCCTGATCTTTGTAGGCGCCCTGGATGGCGTGCTGGGATTCTTGGCCGACAAGGTGATGGATTTTATCAACCTGCTCTCCTCCTTTGTGGATGTGATCGGGAGGATGTTTCTTTAACGATGGAGAAACTTTCGTTTAAGGTGCAGGAGTTTGAAGGTCCCTTAGACCTGCTGCTGCATCTGATAGCCAAACATAAGCTCAACATTTATGATATTGAAATTTCCGCCCTGTTAGAGCAGTATCTGGCCTATATTGAGCAGATGCAGCGGCAGGATATGGAAGTGGCCAGCGAATTTTTAGAGATGGCGGCAAGGCTAGTGCATATTAAGACGGTTTCCCTCCTGCCCCGCCATGAGGAGGAACAGGAGGAGCTCAAGAGAGAATTGAGCGGCGAGCTGTTGGAATACCAGGCAGTAAAGGAAATTGCCGGGAAGCTTTCCGACCAATTCTGTGGATTTGACCTGTTTGTCCGAGAGACGGCCAAGCTTCCTGTCGATACTCTGTACACCAGGTCCCATCAGCCGGAAGAACTGCTCCGTGCTTATGATTCTGTGCAGGGCAAAGCGGGGCGAAAGCTTCCTCCGCCGGTGACGGCCTTTTCCGGCATTGTCCACCGCCGGGTGGTATCCGTTTCGTCTCGGATTCTCTTTATCCTGCGCAACCTCTATCAGAGGAGCACCATGGCCTTGACCTCCCTGTTCCGGCGGGGGGAGGATCGGTCGGAATTGGTGGCCACATTTTTGGGAGTGTTGGAGCTGGCCAAATCGGGCCGGGTCACCATCAGCGACGACAACAGGGAAATTACCCTGAATACGACCCACAAACGGCGGTGAAAATTAAATTGGAAATCAGTAAATTAGAAGGTGCCCTGGAAGCAATTTTATTTGCCAGCGGGGAGAGTATTTCCGTGGACAGGCTTTCCCAGGCACTGGAGGTGGAAACGGAGTTGGTTGACCGGCTGGTTTCCCGGCTGCAGGATAAGTATGAGCAGGCGGGAAGCGCCCTGCAAATCCTTCGGCTGGCTGACAGCTATCAGCTTTCCACCCGGGAGGAATATGCTCCCTTTGTGAAAAAGGCGTTGGATATCCGGCGGAATGTGCCTTTGTCCCAGGCGGCCATGGAGGTGCTTTCCATCGTGGCCTACAACGAGCCGGTGACCAAAAGCTTTATTGAGCAAATCCGGGGAATCGACAGCTCCTCGGTGGTGAACTCTCTGGTAGAAAAAGGGCTGGTGGAAGAAGCGGGACGGCTGGAACTTCCGGGAAGGCCCATCTCCTATCGGACCACTGCCAATTTTCTGCGGTGTTTTGGCGTGTCCAGCCTGGAGGAACTGCCTCGGCCCAGGCCTAGAGAGGAAGAGGCCCAGGACGGGACAGTGGAAGAAACAAGGGAGCAAGGAACCGATGAATCACCGGCTCTCTGAGTAAAAGGAGGCGATGCCATGACAGGGCTTTGGATTACCCTGGGAATTCTGGCATGTTTGGCGTTTCTGTTGTGGATGCCGGTGACCCTCCATTTTACCTATGAAGAGAGTTTATCCATAAAGTTAGGCTATCTGTTCCTGCGGTTTCAGTTATTGCCCCGCAAGCCCAAGAAACAGAAGGCGGCAAAAACAGCTCCCCAGGAGGAAAAGAGCGGGGAAGAAGCAAAGAAACCAGAGGAGAAAAAGAAGGACCTTTTTCCTATCATTATGGAGGTGATCAAGGCCTCCGGTACGGCGCTGAAGAAAGCGCTGCGAAAAATTACTGTTTACGACGTGCAGTTTCGTGCCACAATTATCAGAGAGGACGCCTACGAAACCGCCATGGGCTATAGCAGGATCTGCGGTATTGTCTCTGGCATAGCAGCATCCCTGCGCAACTTTTTTACGCTGAAAATTCGCAGCATCTCTATTGCCCCCGATTTTACACGGTATGAGGGCGGAGACATTTATAAGCTGCATTTCAAGGCGAAGATCCGGCCTTATGCCGCCCTCTGGATTGGGCTGGGGTTCGGCGTCGAGATTCTCCGGTTTATTTTTAAGCAACAACAGGCGAAACAATCATCAAGACAAGGTGGTGCACTACAATGGCAGAACATCCAATAGAAGGGCTGATGAATTCGGCTATGCAGAAACTGCGGGAGCTGGTGGACGTCAACACTATTATCGGCGACCCCATCACTACACCGGACGGGATTTTGATTATTCCCATATCGAGGGTGGCGTTTGGTTTTGGCTCCGGCGGCTCAGACTGGCCGACCCAGAACCCCAAGGAGACCTTCGGCGGCGGCAGCGGCGGCGGCGTGTCCATTACCCCCATCGGTTTTCTCATCGTTTCGGGGGGAGAGGTGAAGCTTTTGCAGTTGGCAGCCCAGGGCAACACTGGCGACCGGTTGATCAACATGGTGCCGGATCTGGTGGACAAAGTAGCTTCGCTCTTTTCCAAAGAGGAGAAAAAGCAACAGGAGCCGGGGCAGAAAACAGAACAATAGAAAGGCGCCAGTGCCGGCGGTAACTTTCCGCTGGCACTGGCTTTACGCATGGCAGAGTCCCCCTGCGCATAGACTGAAACACAGGCAGGTGGTTTTGCTATGTTAAGGAAACTAAGCGCCGTCTTTTTGGCGGCAATTCTTTGGATGGTTTCTCTCCCAGTTACGGCGGCGGGTTATACCCCTGACGCCAAGGGAGTGGTGGTCATTGAAATGGAAACGGGGAGGATCCTCTTTGACCAGCATGGAGAAAGGGAGCTCCCCATGGCCAGCACAACCAAAATTATGACGGCTCTCATCACCCTGGAGCAGCCAGGGCTGGACGAGTACTTCACGGTGGATCCCAAAGCAATTCAGGTGGAGGGGTCCTCTATGGGGCTCCAGGAAGGGGATCAGGTGACTTTGCGCACCTTGGCCTATGGTATGCTCCTTGCCTCCGGCAACGATGCGGCTGGGGCAGCTGCTGTGCGGATTGCCGGCAGCGAGGAGGCCTTTGTCCAGATGATGAATGACCGGGCACAGGAGATGGGGCTTTCCCACACCCATTTTGCCACCCCCTCTGGCCTGGATGGAGAGGGGCATTACTCCTCGGCTTATGACATGGCCATCCTGGCCAAGAATGCCCTAGAAAATCCCGATTTTGCCGAAATCTGCGGGACCTATCGGGCCCAGGTGGAATTTGGCAATCCCCCCTATACCCGGTGGATGAAAAACCACAACAGGCTTTTAGACGAATACGAAGGGACCATCGGGGTCAAGACGGGCTTTACCAAGGAGGCCGGACGATGCCTGGTATCGGCAGTCCAGCGGGATGGAGTAGGGCTTATCTGTGTGACGCTGGGGGCGTCCGATGACTGGAATATCCATAAAAACCTATACAACCAGTTTTTTGAGCGTGTACAGTCGCGGGAACTAGACGGATCTTTGAGCTGCACCGCATTGCCTGTGGTGGGCGGAGAAAGGGATGCCGTATCCATCGCGCTGGCAGAGACACCGAAGGCCGGGCTTAACGAAAGCGAACTTTCCCGAGTAGAACGGCGGGTGGAGCTTTCTCCCTTTCTCTACGCTCCGGTGGAGGCGGGAGATGTAGTGGGGAGTATGATCTATACCTTAGACGGAGCCCAGGTGTGTCGTGTACCCATAGCGGCGAAAAACGCGGTGGCCGCAGCACAGCCGGAGAAGAAGCCGGGATTTTTCCAAACGCTTTGGAACTGGCTGACGGGCAGATGAAAATGATGGAAGAGCACTTCTATGTGCGAAGCATAAAGGAAGGGGAAAACAATGGCGAGAGATACAAGACTGCAAAAATTTTTGTCCGAGGCGGGGATTGCCAGCCGGAGAAAGTCAGAAGAATTCATTGCCGACGGACGGGTGACGGTCAATGGAAGAAGAGCCAAAATCGGTGATAAGGTCGACGTCCGCAAGGATGTTGTTGCGGTGGACGGGGAAAAGGTGGAATTTGACCGGAACCGCCAAAGCATCTATATCATGCTCCATAAGCCGCGGGGCTATGTCACAACCATGGAGGATGAACAGGGACGCAAGTGCGTAGCAGAGCTGGTCAAGGATGTTGGGACCCGGGTGTATCCTGTCGGGCGGCTGGATATGAATTCAGAGGGTCTTTTGTTAATGACCAATGATGGGGAATTTGCCAATATGATGATGCATCCCCGCCACAATGTCTCTAAAAGCTATCGGGTTACCGTGCGGCCCGATCTCAGCGATGAGCAGGCAGCCAAATTGGCCGAAGGGGTGGAGATCGACGGACGGATGACCCTGCCGGCCCAGGTGAGAGTGGTGACCAAGGAACCGGGCCGGGTGGTGATGGTCATCACCATCAAAGAAGGACGCAACCGGCAGATCCGCAAAATGTGCGAGGCGGTGGGGCTGGAGGTGGCCAGGCTCAAGAGAATTTCGGTGGGGCCGCTCAAGCTGGGCATGTTGCAGCCTGGAAAATGGCGTTACCTACAGCTCAACGAAATCATCATGCTGCGCAATGCGGCTTCTGGCGCCAAGACGGTCCATGTCAGGAGGCAGGAAAGATGATCGAGCTGAAGCTGATACAAGACAATGGCATAAAAGCGCAGCTGCTGGAAAAAATGGGGATACAGGCATCGGATGCCATCTGCTACGGTGCCGCTGATAAAGAGGAGGTTCTGGGAGGCACAGCTTTTGCCATCCGCGATGGACGAGCTGTTATGTTGGGCCTTTTTACCGAGCCTGGTTTGGGCGCTATGCTGGGGGACGGGCTCATCCGCGCCGCGTGGAATCACTGTTCATCTCATGGAATCAAAACGGCCCGGTTTAGCGATGAATTTCCCATGGAGTCCCTTCAGCCGCTGGAGTTCTTCCGGGACTTTTCCCATGAGGATATCGACATTGAAAAATTCTTTTCAGAGGGCAAAAAATGTGGACAAACCCGATAGAAATCCCTTGTTATTTATCTAACAAGAGTATATAATATTATTGATTACGGTTTTTCGAGGAAATTGCGCAGAAACTGCCGAAATAGGGCGGCGCGCAGCGAAAAACGTAACTTTGATTTCGACCATTGATTTTTAAATTCATCTTAGATTCATGGTAAGAGAAACGGAGGAACACAGATGAGTACCGAAAGCAGATCCAAAGTTCTTGCGGATGCTCGCGCCGCGGCGGTGAAGTCGACTCCGGCCCGTGAAAGACTGGCCCTTCTTTTTGACGGGGACAGCTTTGTGGAGCTGGATGCCTTTGCCAAAGTGGGAGAAGAAGGCGCAGGTGTTGTCACCGGTTATGGCGCCATCGACGGCAACCCGGTGTTTGCCTTTGCGCAGGACATCCAGGCAACTGGCGGTGCAGTGGGTAAAATCCATGCCGCTAAAGTGAAAAAAGTATATGATTTGGCTGAGAAAACCGGAGCTCCGGTAGTCGGCATTTTCGACTCCAACGGCGCGCGCCTTTCTGAAGGCAATGATGCACTGGCCGCATATGGAGATATGCTCCAGAGCTCCAGCAACATTTCCGGCGTTGTCCCCCAGATCTCCTTGATCTTGGGCACCTGTGCGGGAACTGCGGCCATGATTGCCTGCAATGCAGATTTCGTTGTCATGAGTGAAAAGGCGGAGTTTTTCCTGAGTGCCGCCGGCATTGATGGCACCGAGGGAGCCGGCAGCGCGGCTAATGCTGCAAAATCCGGTGCAGCTCACCTTGTACTCCCCACAGAGGAGGAGGCCATCGGTGCAGCGAGAAATCTGATCTCTCTCCTGCCGCTGAACAATCTGTCTGCTTCTCCCGTTTGTGATTTTTCCGCCAATGATGCTGCCGCTGCTTTGAGCGCTGCATGTGAGAATATGGCCGAAGCAGATACCATGGCCATTGTGGAAGGGGTCTTTGATGCAGGCAGCGTTGTGGAGATCCAGAAGGATTTCGGCGCAGGTTCTATTGCGGCGCTGGCAACCTTGGGCGGCTTTACCTGCGGTGTTGTCGCTACCAAGGGCGGCAAGCTTTCCGCTGCTGACTGTGCCAAGATGGCTCGTCTAGTCAGCATCTGTGACGCTTATCAGATACCGGTAGTTACTTTTGTTAATACCGAGGGCTTTGAGGCCAATGGCGAGACAGAGCTTGCCGGTGCGATTCGGGAGAGCGCAAAGCTGGCCCATGTTTATGCCCAGGCCACCTGTGTAAAGGTGAGTGTCATCACCGGTGCAGCTTACGGAAGCGCTTACATAGCGCTGGCTGGAACCAATGCGGGCGCCGATGTCACCCTGGCATGGCCTTCCGCTGTTATCAGCGCTTTGGAGCCTAAGACCGCTGTGGCATTTGCCCATGGTGGTGAAATTACTGCCGACCATGACAGAGCGGCGGTAGAAAAAGAATATATGGAGACAACCGCTTCCGCCCTTACTGCGGCGGCAGACGGTTATATAGAAGATGTCATTGATCCTGCGGCAACCAGGGACGTACTTCTTTCCACCCTGGATATGCTGGCTGGTAAGAGAGTGACCCATTTGCCGAGAAAACACAGCAATATGCCCATGTAATTGCGGCTGGATTGCGTACAGAAAAGGGAGGACTTATTGTGAAAAGATTTAATATAACTGTAAATGGACAGGCTTATGATGTTGCTGTTGAAGAGATTGCGGCAGGCGCTCCTATGCCTGCTGCTGCCCCGGCTCCCGCCCCTGCGGCAGCACCTGCTCCTGCGGCGGCTCCGGCTCCCGCTCCCGCCCCTGCGGCAGCACCTGCCCCTGCACCGGCACCTGAAGCAGCCCCGGCTCCCGCTGCGGCTCCTGGTACCGAAGGCAGCATCAAGATCAATGCACCTATGCCTGGTACCATCCTGGATGTAAGAGTTTCTGTGGGTCAGAAGATTGCCAAAGGTGATGTTATTGTCATTCTGGAGGCAATGAAGATGGAAAATGAGATTATGGCTCCCTGTGACGCCACCGTTGCAAGCCTGAGCGTCAAGAAAGGCGATACGGTCAACTCCAACGATCCCATCGCTACACTGGACTAAGATTCCACCAGGGGAACGGAACTGGGCCGTTTTCCCCTTTTGCCCCTGTCTCCGGGGCGTACTCCGGAGAGGACAGGCTCCTGTGGTCGTCTGCGTGGAACGGGAGCGGGGCAATCTGAAACCAGCCGGCACGCAGCGGCAGAATGGAAGGTTGACATTATGGCAAAAGTAAAAATTACCGAGACCATTCTTCGTGATGCTCATCAATCCCTGATTGCCACCCGTATGACCCTTGAAGATATGAAGCCGATGCTCAAAGCCATTGACGATGTGGGCTTTTATTCGGTAGAAGCCTGGGGCGGCGCTACCTTTGATGCTTGCCTGCGCTTCCTGGACGAGGATCCTTGGGAGCGGCTTCGGGTGATCAGAAGCTACATGAAGAATACCAAGATACAGATGCTCTATCGTGGACAGAATATGCTGGGCTACCGTCACTATGCTGACGATGTGGTAGAGTACTTTGTACAGAAATCCGTTGCCAACGGCATTGACATTCTCCGTGTTTTCGATGCCCTCAACGATAAGAGAAATCTGGAAGCTTCCGTACGGGCAACCAAGAAGGAAGGCGCCCACCTGCAGGCGGCTCTTTCCTATACGCTGGGCCCTGTGTTTGATATTGAATACTATGTAAACTATGCCAAGGAATTGGAGAATATGGGCGCTGACTCTATCTGCATCAAGGATATGGCGGCCCTGATTACCCCCAAGATGGCCTATGATCTGGTGAAAGCCCTCAAGGAGACGGTGAAGATCCCCGTTCAGCTGCATACCCACTACACCTCCGGCCTGGCTTCCATGGCCCTGCTCAAAGGCATTGAGGCAGGTGTCGATATTATCGATACCGCTATGTCTCCCATGGCGTTGGGAACTTCCCACGCTCCCACCGAAACTATGGTGGCAGCTCTTCAGGGTACGGAATATGACACCGGCCTGGATCTGAAAAAACTCAATGTGGTCCGTGAGCATTGCGTCAAGCTCCGGGAGAAATATCTGGCAAATGGGCTGCTCAATCCGAAGGTGCTGGGCGTCGACGCCAACACCCTGCTGTATCAGGTGCCGGGCGGCATGCTCTCCAACCTGATTTCTCAGCTGAAACAGGCGGGCAAAGAGGATCAGCTGGATGCGGTGCTCCAGGAGGTACCAAGAGTTCGTGAAGATTCTGGATATCCGCCTCTGGTTACTCCGACCTCTCAGATTGTAGGAACCCAGGCTGTCTTTAACGTCATCATGGGTGAACGCTACAAGATGATCACCAAGGAGTTTAAAGCCTTGGTTCGTGGCGAATACGGTAAAACTCCGGTTGCCATCGATCCTGCCTTCCGCAAGAAGATCATCGGCGATGCAGAGCCCATCGACTGCCGTCCCGCCGATCTGTTGGAGCCGGAACTGGACAAGATCAGGGCAGAGTTTCCTCAGGAACTTTACGAACAGGAAGAGGATATCCTCAGCTATGCTCAGTTCGGACAGGTTGCTACCAAGTTCTTCGAGAAACGCCGCGACAAAAAGTACGGTGTGGATGCCGCTCATGCCGACAGAGCAAACAATGTACATCCCGTGTAAGATTTTGCAAAGACGCGCTCCGGTTTTGCCGGAGCGCTTTTATTATCCACAGGGAAAGTGAATGGGAGGAAAAGGCCATGTCCATGATAGCCTATGACAAATTTTACCGCAGCCAGGTGTTGGATATCTGGCTTGCGGGGAATCTACAGGCCCATCCTTTTATCCCGCCGGACTATTGGAGGGAGCATCGGGAAGAGGTAGGAGATGCGCTGGAACAAGCTACCGTGCTGCTCTGGGAAGAGGCCGGGGAGATTCAAGGGTTTGTTGGAGTTGTAGAGGAGGGCTATATTGCCGGGATTTTTGTGGCGGCACAGCATCGATCCAAGGGAATCGGCACCAGGCTTATCCGCTGCTGCAAAGAACGTTTTCCGCAGCTGTCTTTGCATGTCTACGAGAAAAATAGGGCTGCGATCGCCGTTTATGAGGCCAATGGTTTTCAGAAGCAACGATGCTCCGCCGATCCCCAGACAGGAGAAAGAGAATGGACGATGGTCTGGCATCGGGAGAAAGAGTAGATGGAAAAAAGCCCATTTCGTTGACAAAATAGGCTTAAAAATAGTAAAATATAGATTGGTATAGTTTATTCTGAATAAAAATTTGTCTCAAATTTATAAAGTAAGGCGGCAAAGGACAATGATAAAAAGCATGACTGGCTACGGCCGCAGCGAGCAGATTATTGACGGACGGGATATCCTTTTTGAGATCAAATCTGTCAACCATCGCTTCTTCGAGTTTTCTGCCCGGGTGCCCAGGGTATACGGCTACCTGGAGGAAAAGATCAAAAGTTATCTGCAACAGAAAATATCGCGCGGCAAGGTGGATGTGGGGGTCACCATCCTGACTTTGGAGGGGACCAATGCCGAGGTAGAGATCAACCATGATCTGACCCGTTCCTACGTGGAGGCACTTCGGGAGCTCACCGATAAATTTGACCTGAAAGACGATTTGAGCCTCTCTTCCATCTCCCGCTTTTCCGATATCTTTACGGTGCGCAAAAGTGTGGAGGATGAAAACGTTATCTGGGACTGCGTGCGGCAGGTAGCGGATGAGGCCGTCGCCGCCTTTCTCGCTATGCGGGAAACAGAGGGGCAGCGGCTGAAGGAAGATATTTTAGGACGGCTGGATTATATTGAAACCCAGGTCTGCCGGGTGGAGGAGCGATCTCCGGAAACGGTGAAGGAATATTATAACCGCTTGTACCAGAAGATGACAGAGGTGCTGGGGGATAACCGCTTTGACGAGCAGCGGATCATTACAGAAGCCGCTATCTTTGCCGATAAGGTGGCCGTCAATGAGGAGACGGTGCGCCTGCACAGCCATTTGGATCAGTTCCGGGAGATTCTGAATGCCGGAGGCCCCATGGGGCGGAAACTGGACTTTTTGGTTCAAGAAGTCAACCGGGAAGTTAACACCATTGGGTCCAAGGCACAGGATACCGATATTGCCCGGATTGTAGTGGATGTCAAAGCGGAAATTGAAAAGATCAGGGAGCAGATCCAAAATATCGAGTAGGATTTACCTGTGATCTGGGAAGCCGATGTGTCTTGTTAAAAGAAAGTGGGGATAAAATGAAATTAATTAATATTGGTTTTGGCAATATGGTGTCCGCCAATCGTTTGGTGGCCATCGTCAGTCCCGAATCCGCTCCCATCAAGCGGATTATTCAGGATGCCCGTGATCGCGGCTCTTTAATCGACGCCACTTACGGAAGAAGAACCCGGGCTGTTATTATTACCGACAGTGACCATGTAATTCTTTCTGCGGTGCAGCCGGAGACGGTGGCCAACCGCTTGATCGACGATGACGACGATGAGGAGATGGATGAAGATGAATAAAAGAGGCTTGTTGATTGTACTCTCCGGGCCTTCCGGCGTGGGCAAGGGAACGGTATTGCGCAGTTATTTAGAGAAGAACCCCAATACCCGGCTGTCCGTTTCGGCAACTACCCGTCAGCCCAGAATGGGAGAGGTCAATGGAGTTCATTATTATTTTCTGACAGAAAAGGAATTCGAGAAAAAGGTAGAACAAAATGAAATGTTAGAATACGCCACCTACAGCGGCAACCGCTACGGGACCCCAGGTGGACCGGTGAAAGAGATG
This sequence comes from Zongyangia sp., assembly GCF_965361945.1. Taxonomy (NCBI): domain Bacteria; kingdom Bacillati; phylum Bacillota; class Clostridia; order Eubacteriales; family Oscillospiraceae; genus Zongyangia; species Zongyangia sp. The sequence goes on from NZ_CBDTOK010000093.1 coordinate 14,225, forward strand.
CTGGAGGATGGACATGATGTCATCCTGGAGATAGAGGTCCAGGGCGCTATGCAAATCAAGAAAAGCTGTCCTGACGCTATCTTTATTTTCATCATGCCTCCGAACATGGCAGAGCTGACCCACCGTTTGGTGGACCGCAAGACCGAGGATGACGAGACGATCCGCCGCCGTCTGGAGCGCTCCCATGCGGAGATTGCCATGGCGCACGAGTATGACTATGTGGTCATCAACGACACCATCGACAATGCATTGGAAAAACTGGAAGCCATCGTCTGCGCTCAAAAGTGCAGCATGAGCCATATGAAAGAATTTGTGGAAGAGGTGTTGGAGGATGCTTAAACCATCGTTGACAGCCCATATTTTAAAACCGGGGCAAAGCTATTACTCTCTGGTAGTGGCTGTGGCCAAACGTGCCCGGCAGATTGCCGAGGAGGCGGAGGAAAATCATGAGATCCTGGTGGAAAAACCGGTACAGTTGGCGGTAGAGGAATTTACCAACAACAAGTACAAGATGGTAGAGCCGCCGGATATCGGCAAGGATATTGAATAATTCAGAGGAGGACGGCCATGAAACAGCTGGAGGGTAGGACCATTGTCTTGGGGGTGACCGGCGGGATTGCCGCGTATAAGGCCGCCTATCTTTGCAGTGCCTTGGCGAAAGCGGGGGCGCAGGTCCATGTGATCATGACCCGCAATGCGATGGAATTTGTGGCCCCTCTGACCTTTGAAACCCTTTCTGGACAAAAGTGTGTTACCGATACCTTTGACCGGAATTTTCAGTGGAATGTAGAGCATGTGGCTCTGGCCAAACGGGCGGAACTGTTTGTGGTAGCGCCCGCTACTGCCAATATCATCGCAAAGTTTGCCTGTGGAATTGCTGACGATATGCTCTCCACCACATGGCTGGCGGCCTCCTGCAAAAAGTTGGTTTGCCCGGCTATGAATACGGGAATGTATGAAAACCCGGTGACCCAGCGGAATATAGAGACCCTGCGCGACCTTGGGGTGGAGATGGTGGAGCCGGGCGTCGGCCGTCTTGCCTGTGCAGATACAGGCCGGGGCCGGCTGGCCGAGCCGGAGGAAATCTTCGAGAGGATCTGTGAGCTTCTCTGCGCAAAGCAAGATCTTGCGGGTAAGCGGGTGCTTGTCACTGCCGGCCCCACCCAGGAGGCGTTGGATCCAGTCCGCTATATCACCAACCATTCCAGCGGGAAGATGGGGTTCGCCGTGGCCCGCCGGGCCGCCCAGCGGGGCGCCAAGGTTACCTTGGTGGCGGGGCCTGTATCCCTGCCCACACCTGCGGGAGTGGAGCGGATTGATGTCAAAAGTGCCCTGGATATGTTTGAGGCAGTCAAATCCCATATGGAGGAAAGCGACATTATCATCAAAACTGCCGCTGTGGGGGATTTTCGTCCCGAGACCCAGGCGCAGGACAAAATCAAGAAGACCGGAGAGGACGTTATGACCGTCCGGCTTGTGAAAAACCCGGATATCCTACAGTATGTAGGGAGTCATAAAAGACCGGGCCAGGTGGTCTGCGGCTTTTCGATGGAAACCCGGGATCTGATCGAGAATTCCGGTAAGAAGCTGAGGGCCAAGCACGCGGATATGATTGTGGCCAATTCCCTGACAGAGCAGGGCGCTGGATTTGGGGTGGACACCAACGTTGCCACCCTGTTGACAGAGCAGGGGGCAGAACAGCTGCCTATGATGAGCAAGGAGGATTTAGCCGACGTGATCTTGGATCGCCTTCTCTCTTTATAGTGCAGCGGGGATTTTGTTCCAATTCAATAGCATAAACGGAGGTGGCTTGTCATCGCTGTGGTGGACGTTGTGAAAGTTGCAGTGGACAAAGCTGCTTTTCATTTTGATAAATTATACGATTATCTCCCGCCGGAGGCTCAGACAGCCCAGAACCTGGTAGGCTGCCGGGTGCTGGTGCCCTTTGGCAAGGGCAACCGAAAACGCCAGGGGATTGTCCTGGGCTGGGAAAAGCGGGAACGGGAGAAGTTTCTCAAACCGGTGAGCGCGGTGATTGATAAAGAACCGGTACTCACCGAGGAAATGCAAAAGCTTATGCGGATGCTCAAAGAGAGCACCTTTTGCACCTGGTTTGACGCTCTGCGCTGTGTCATCCCCGGTGGGCTAGGCTATGAGATACGGCCTCGCTACATGGCGGTGCGGGATCCCTTAGCAGAGGAAGCAGCCGGCCTATCTGCGGAGGAAACCCAGATTTACACCTATATCAAAAATCATAAGCAGGGTGTCGGTGAGCAGAAGATCAAGGGGGATCTGGGCTATAGGGATGTCGGCTCCATCATTGCTAGGTTAAAATCCACGGGACTGATCGCCCAGATAGAAGATGTGCGACGGAAGGTTCTGGACGAGACGGTGGTGATGGTCCGCCTCTCGATGGGACCGGAGGAACTGAGCGAGAAAAAGCTGACCGCGAAACAACGTGCGGTGGTGGATTTCCTCTTGGAGGTGGAAACCGCTTCCATCAAGGAAATCGGCTATTTCTGCGCGGTGACCCGGGCGGTCACCGATCGCCTGCGGGATCAGGGTGTGGTGGAATACCTGGACTGGGAGGTCTACCGCAGGCCCTATGAAGTGATAACACCTCCCTCCGATGAGGAAATACAGCTTTCAGAACACCAGCAAAAAGCCTATGACCAGCTTTCTGGATTTTATAGAGAAGGGAAATACAGCACCGCCCTGCTGTATGGGGTAACGGGAAGCGGAAAAACCTCTGTTTTCCTCAAGCTGACCCGGCAGGTCATTGCCGACGGAAAGACGGTCATCGTCATGGTGCCGGAAATCTCCCTGACCCCCCAGACGGTGGAACATTTCCACCGATGCTTTGGCAATAATGTGGCCGTCCTTCACAGTGCCCTTTCTATGGGGCAGCGGCTGGATGAATGGAAACGCATCCGCCGGGGAGAGGTTCAGGTGGTGGTAGGCACCCGTAGCGCGGTGTTTGCCCCCCTGGAAAATATCGGTCTGATCGTCATGGATGAGGAGCAGGAGCATACCTATAAATCCGAATCCTCTCCCCGGTTTCACGCCCGGGATGTAGCCAAGGTCCGGTGTGCTTTCCATGAGGCCATGTTATTATTGTGTTCCGCCACCCCTTCGGTGGAGAGCTATTACTTTGCCAAGATGGGCAGATACCATCTGGTGACCCTTCGTAAGCGCTATGCGTCGGCAAAGCTTCCCAATACCTATATTGTGGACATGCGGGGGGAGGCGATGGAGGGCAATACTTCTGTTTACAGCTCCACTGTCCTCGACGCACTGAAAAAGACCCTCCAGCGGGGCGAGCAGGCGATTTTGCTGCTCAACCGCCGGGGCTATCATACCAGCGTACGGTGCCCCAGCTGTGGAAATGTATGGAAATGCCCCCATTGCAGCATTTCCCTGACCTATCACCGGGCCAACTCCCGGCTGATGTGCCACTACTGTGGCTATAGTGAAGAACTCCCCAGCACCTGCCCCCAGTGTGGATATGATCACCTGAGCTTTCGGGGGGCTGGCACCCAGCAGGCAGAGGAACAGCTGGGGGAGCTTCTTCCGGAAGCCCGCGTTCTGCGGATGGATATGGATACCACCATGTCAAAGTTTTCCTACCAGAAAAATTTTGACGCCTTCCGGGAGGGGCAGTATGATATTATGATTGGCACCCAAATGGTGGCCAAAGGGCTCAATTTCCCTAAGGTGACCATGGTAGCGGTCCTCTCCATTGACCAGGCACTTTACTCCACCGATTTTCGAGCCTATGAACGGGCCTTTGGCCTAATGACCCAGGTGGTGGGCCGATGCGGGAGAAACGAGCTGCCGGGCACCGCTTACATCCAGACCTATACGCCGGAAAATCCGGTGATTGAGATGGCGGCGGCCCAGGATTACGACCGCTTTTTTGACGAGGAGATCCTCAGCCGGAAAGTGATGCTCTACCCGCCCTTTTGTTCCATCTGTTCGGTGGGATTTTCGGGAGAGCGGGAAAGCCAGGTGATCCGGGCAGCAGGGGGTTTTGTTGAAAGGCTAAAATACAAGGTCGGCCACGGCTACGAGAATCTGCCCATCAAGCTGTTAGGCCCCACCGGTTTTGGTGTCCTAAAGGTGAGCAACAAATACCGTTACCGTGTGATCATCAAATGTAGAAATGATGAAAAGTTCCGAAGGATGATCAGCGAGCTTCTCATAGAAATGGGCAAGGAAAAGGAAGTTTCCGATGTGTCCGTCTTTGCCGATCTATATTTTGACTCCAATCAATAGATAAAAAAGAAAAAGGAGATAAAAACCATGGCAATCAGACAAATTGTACTGGAAGGGGACGACGTTCTCCGGAAGAAATGCCGTCCTGTCACCGATTTTAACCAGAGGCTTTGGACCATGCTGGACGATATGGCGGAAACTATGTACGCCTCCGACGGAGCCGGCCTTGCCGCTCCCCAGATTGGCGTGCTCCGCCAGGCAGTGGTCATTGACACCGGAGACGGCCTCATCGAGCTGATCAATCCCCAGATCATCGAGGAAAAGGGAAAACAAGAGGGCCCGGAAGGCTGCCTGTCCTGTCCTGGGGAAGCGGGCATCGTGGTGCGCCCCATGCATGTAAAGGTGGCGGCCCAAAATAGATATGGAGAAAAAATCGTCCTCAAGGGCAGTGAATTGACCGCCCGCGCTATGTGCCATGAAATTGACCATCTCAACGGCCGTCTGTTTAAGGACATTGCCGTCCGGATGATGCAGGAGGATTAGCCTCCTTGAAAAACGGGGGAGGAGCAAAGATGAAGATTGTTTTTATGGGGACGCCGGATTTTGCGGTGCCCTGTTTACAGGCCCTGATCGATGGGAGACATGAGATCCTGGGAGTCTATACCCAGCCGGATAAGCCGAAAGGAAGAGGCTACCAGATGTCCTTTTCGCCGGTGAAGGAGCTGGCCATGGAGCATCAGCTGCCTGTATTTCAGCCTAAGACCTTCAAGGATGAGGAGGTTGTAGCCCAGCTGCGTCAGCTTGCCCCGCAGCTTATTGTGGTAGTCGCCTATGGCAAGATCCTGCCCAAATCGGTGCTGGAGATTCCGGAGCTTGGCTGTGTCAATGTACATGGTTCCCTGCTGCCCAAGTATCGGGGAGCGGGCCCCATCCAGTGGAGCGTTATCAATGGAGAACCGGAGACCGGCATTACCACCATGTTTATGGGGGAAGGGCTGGACACTGGGGACATGATCCTCAAAAGATCCATCCCTATCGGGGAGGATGAAACCTCCGGAGAACTCTATGAGCGGATGGAAAAACTGGGCGCCCAATGTCTGATGGAGACCATCTCCCTTTTTGAAAAGGGTGATGTACCCAGAGAACCTCAAAAGGATGAAGCGTCCTCCTATGCGCCCATGCTGGATAAAAAGCTGGCGCTTCTGGACTTTCAAAAGACAGGAAGAGAAATCCACAACCTGGTCCGGGGGCTCAATCCCTGGCCTGTGGCCTTCACAAAGCTTCGGGGCAAGGTGCTCAAGGTCTATGCCGCCAAGGAAATCCCGGGGTATACCGGGCAGCCGGGAGAGGTGTTGGATGAAAAGCGCTTCATTGTCGGTTGCGGAGACGGGGCCGTGGAGTTTCTGGAAATCGCCTTGGAGGGAAAGAAAAGAATGGCGTCAGCGGATTTTCTTCGGGGATATCACCTCAAAAAAGGCGAGAAACTGGGAGAATAATTTTCGCATTTTTTTCACCCTTATTCACATACTATCCAAAACTGGGGCGTACAATGCCATACAGC
>NZ_CBDTOK010000094.1:0-7943 GCF_965361945.1 Zongyangia sp.
TTTTTATAGTATTATATTTAAGCACGACTGCACTAGATATGCGATGAAGCGGGAGGTTGCTGCTCACAGAAGCAGGGAATTTCCGCCGAGTATGTCCGATTTAAAACCGGGCGACAAAAAATACTGAAACCGCGAAAAATCCTGGGAAGATTGCGTCTTTCCGCGATTTTTGGCGCTCTCGTAAGGCTGCAACATGCCTGATGTCCCGGCTAGACGTGTGGTTTCCCCACAGTTTAACCGGTTTTTTAAATGGTCGAGCACGGAACACACGGCTCGGTGTTCAGTTTTTTGATCGTTGCCCCGCACAAGCGAAATTATGAGGAGGCGATGGTAGTGGCAGTCAAAGAAAACATCAGAATCAGACTGAAGAGTTATGACCCCAAGCTGATCGACGCAGCGGCTGAAAAGATCGTTGCAATCGCGAAGAGAGAGAACGACAAGATTTCTGGTCCGATCCCCCTTCCCACCGAGAAAGAGGTCATCACCATCCTGCGCGCTGTCCACAAGTACAAAGACAGCCGCGAGCAGTTTGAGATGAGAACCCACAAAAGACTCATCGACATAATTAAGCCGTCCAAAAAGACTGTTGAGGCTTTGTTAGGTCTTGAGCTTCCTGCCGGCGTGGATATCGAAGTCAAGCTTTAATCCCACCCGGTCAGGTCAAGTTGGCCCCCATCGGGAGTCAACCAATAACCATAGGAGGTAAGTAGAGTATGCAAAAATGCATCGTAGGCAAAAAGATTGGCATGACCCAGCTTTTTGACGAAAAGGGAAAAGTCATCCCGGTCACCGTTGTGGAAGCGGGCCCCTGCGTTGTTGTCCAGAAGAAAACTGTGGACAATGACGGTTACCAAGCTGTACAGATCGGCTTTGGGGATATCCGTTCCAAAAACGTGAACAAGCCCATCGCCGGCCACTTCGCAAAGGCCGACGCTCCGGTGAAGAGAACCCTCAAAGAGTTCCGCCTGGACAACTGTGACGAGCTGAACGTAGGCGACATCATCAAAGCCGACAAATTCGAGCTGGGTGATAAGGTCGACGTTTGCGGCACCAGCAAAGGTAAAGGCTATGCCGGTACCATCAAGCGCTGGAACAACGCCAGACTGAAAGAGACCCACGGTTCCGGACCTGTGCACCGTCACGCTGGTTCCATGGGCGCGTGCAGCGACCCGTCCAGGGTTTTCAAAGGCAAGAAGCTGCCGGGCCATTTGGGTACTGAGACCGTTACTGTCCAGAACCTGGAGGTAGTAAAGGTAGATGCAGAAAACAACCTGATCGCGCTGAAAGGTGCAATCCCGGGCCCCAAGAACGGGATCGTCTTTATCACTGACAGCGTGAAGAAGGCTTAAGGGAAGGAGGAAGCACGATGCCAAAAGTTACCGTATTTGACATGGCTGGAAAAAATGTTGGCGAGATCGAGCTTTCCGATGCGATCTTCGGGATCACCCCCAACACATCTGTGATGCACGACGCTGTCGTAAATTACCTGGCCAACCAGCGCCAGGGTACACAGTCCACCAAGACCCGTACTGAGGTTGCAGGCGGCGGCCGCAAACCCTGGAGACAGAAAGGCACCGGCCACGCAAGACAGGGCTCCATCCGGGCTCCCCAGTGGAGACACGGCGGAATCGCTCTGGGTCCCAAACCTCGGGATTACAGCTACAGCCTGAACAAGAAGGTCAAGAGACTGGCCATGAAATCCGCATTTTCCAGCAAAGCGCAGGCTGGCGAGATCGTTGTTCTCGACGCCCTGAAGCTGGATCAGATCAAGACAAAGAGCATTGTGGAAATGCTCAAAGCTCTGGGAGCTGACCGCAAGGCACTCATCGTTATGCCGGAAGTTGACAACACAGTTGTCATGAGCGCGAGAAACATCCCCGGCGTCAAGACCGCCTTGGTTAACACCCTGAACGTATACGACATCCTCAACTACGATAAATTCATCGTTGTCAAGGACGCCGTGGCAAAGATCGAGGAGGTGTATGCATAATGAAGGCCGCTCAGGACATCATTATCCGCCCCATCATCACCGAGGCTTCCATGGAGGCCATCGGCATGAAAAAATACACGTTTAAAGTAGCTACCGACGCCAACAAAATCGAAATCGGCCAGGCCGTTGAAGAACTGTTCGGTGTGAAGGTTGCAAAAGTGAACACCATGAACGTCAGAGGCAGAAAAAAACGGATGGGCAGAAACGTCGGCTACAAGCCCAACTGGAAGAAGGCCATCGTTACTCTCAAAGAAGACTCCAAAGGCATTGAGTTCTTCGAGAGCATGGTGTAGTCCCTACGGAATAGACAGTCGATTGCTAGGGACTTGTATGGGATACTCATAAATCCCGCTAAACCAAGTTCTTGTCAGCGGAACCTTCCGCGAAACAGAATTTATGAGGAGAGTGAAACCGAATGGCGATCAAGACTTACAACCCGACCACAGCCGGTCACCGTGGCATGACCACCACCGACTTCAGCGGGCTGAGCAAGGTTGCTCCGGAGAAGAGCCTTCTGGAAACCATGAAGAGCAATTCCGGCCGCAACAATACAGGTAGAATTACCGTTCGTCACCGTGGCGGCGGCAATCGCAGAAAATACCGCATCATCGATTTCAAGAGAGACAAGGTCGGCAAGGCCAACGTTCTCACCCTGGAATACGACCCCAACCGTTCCGCCCATATTGCCCTGGTGCAGTATGAGGACGGCGAGAAACGCTACATCATCGCTCCGGTAGGCCTGAAGGTGGGCGACACCATTGCCACCGGTCCTGATGCTGATATTAAACCGGGCAATGCCCTTCCCATGACCAACATCCCCGTGGGTACCTTCATCCACAACGTGGAGATGTATCCCGGCAAAGGCGCACAGCTTGCCCGTGCCGCCGGTATTCTGGCACAGCTCATGGCAAAAGAAAACGGCTACGCGCTGATCAGACTGCCCTCCGGCGAGCTTCGCAATGTTCCTGTCACCTGCATGGCCACCATCGGCCAGGTCGGCAACGTTGACCACGAGAACGTCAACATCGGTAAAGCCGGCCGCAAACGCCACATGGGTTGGAGACCTACCGTCCGCGGTTCTGTTATGAACCCCTGCGATCACCCCCACGGTGGTGGTGAAGGTAAATCCCCCGTTGGCCGTCCGGGCCCTGTAACCCCGTGGGGCAAACCCGCACTGGGCTACAAGACAAGAGCGAAACATCACCGCTCCGACAAGTTCATTGTGAAACGTCGCAACGCTAAATAGAGCGACATGAAAGGAGGCAGATGATCAATGGGTAGAAGCGTAAAAAAAGGCCCTTTCGTACAGGAAGCACTGTATAAGAGAGTCGTCGCTATGAACGAGGCCGGTGAGAAGAAGGTCCTCAAGACCTGGAGCCGCGCATCTACAATATTCCCCGAATTCGTCGGACACACCTTTGCTGTCCACGATGGACGCAAACATGTGCCTGTGTATATTACCGAAGATATGGTCGGTCACAAACTCGGTGAGTTTGCTCCCACCAGAACCTTCAAAGGCCACGCAGGCTCCAAGAAATCGAATACCGGAAAGTAAAGAAGGCCGGAAGGAGGATTACCTATGGAAGCGAGGGCTTACCTTAGATATGCCCGTATTGCGCCCCGCAAAGTCCAGATTGTGCTTGACCTGATCCGGAACAAGCCGGTGGACGAGGCGATGGCGATACTCAAGTATACACCGAAGGCTGCATGTGAGCCTCTTCAGAAGCTCCTGAAATCGGCCGTGGCAAACGCGGAGAATAACAACAACATGGATAGAAACAACCTGTTTGTTGCCGAGTGTTTTGTTACACCGGGACCGACCCTGAAAAGGATCCGGCCGAGAGCACAGGGCCGTGCATTTAGCATCAAGAAAAGAACTTCGCACATGACCCTGGTTCTGAGAGAAAAGGAATAAGCTGAAAGAGGAGGTAAACTATGGGCCAGAAAGTTAACCCACATGGTCTCAGAGTGGGCGTAATCAAAGATTGGGATTCCCGCTGGTTTGCTAAGGACGATGCTTTCGGCGATATCCTCGTTGAGGATTATAAGCTGCGTAAGTTCCTTAAGAAGACTTTGTATGCTGCCGGCGTCCCCCGCATCGAGATCGAGCGCGATGCCAAGAGAATCAGAATCAACATCCACTGCGCCAAACCCGGTATGGTGATCGGCAGAGGCGGCACAGAGATCGAGAAGCTCCGCAAAAACTGCGAGGCACTCATTGGAAAACCTGTTTTCCTCAACATCGTTGAGGTAAAACAACCCGATAAAAACGCACAGCTGGTGGCCGAGTCCATCGCATCCCAGCTGGAGCGCAGAATCTCCTTCAGACGCGCCATGAAACAAGCCATCGGCCGCGCCATGAAGTTGGGAGCAAAAGGCATTAAGACCTGCGTGTCCGGCCGTCTGGGCGGCGCGGAGATCGCCCGTACCGAGCATTATCACGAGGGCACCATCCCGCTGCAGACCCTGCGCGCAGACATCGACTATGGATTTGCTGAGGCAAACACCACCTATGGCAAAATCGGCGTCAAGGTTTGGATCTACGCCGGAGAGGTACTGCAGGAAGTTAGAAAGCCTCAGAGGGAAGGAGGCAGAAAATAATGCTTCTACCGAAGAGAGTTAAATACCGCCGTGTCCACAGAGGACGTCTGAAGGGCAAAGCTATGCGGGGCAACACTGTTTCCAACGGTGAGTACGGCCTGCAGGCTCTGGAGCCCTCCTGGGTTACCTCCCAGCAGATTGAGGCGGCTCGTATCGCTATGACCCGTTACATCAAACGTGGCGGTCAGGTATGGATCAAAATTTTCCCCGATAAGCCCGTTACCGAGAAACCGGCTGAGACCCGAATGGGTTCCGGTAAAGGTAGCCCTGAGTACTGGGTTGCCGTTGTAAAACCCGGCCGCGTTATGTTCGAGATGGGCGGCGTCAGTGAAGACGTTGCAAGGGAAGCTATGAGACTTGCAGCTCACAAGCTCCCGCTGAAGTGCAAATTTATCACCAAGGAGAAGGAGGCGGAGAAGTAATGAAAGCGACAGAGATTCGTGATATGACCCAGTCCGAGCTGAATGCAAAGCTGGCGGACCTCAAAGCTGAGCTTTTCAACCTCCGGTTCCAGCACGCCATCAACCAGCTGGATAACCCCATGCGGATCAAAGCGGTGAAAAAAGACATCGCCCGGATTAAGACCATCATCCGCGAAAAAGAGAGCGTGCAGTAACACGGAAGGGAGGATGAAACTGTGAGCGAGAGAAACCTCAGAAAAACGAGGGTCGGCACTGTTGTCAGCAATAAGATGGACAAAACTGTTGTCGTCGCCATTAAAGACAACGTAAAACACCCCCTTTATAAAAAGATCATCAAACGCACGGTGAAGCTGAAAGCCCACGACGCAGACAATGCCTGCGGCATCGGCGACAAGGTGCAGGTGATGGAGACCCGCCCCATTTCCAAGGATAAAAGATGGAGGGTTACCACCATCATCGAGAAAGCGAAATAGTCAAACTGTCAAAGCCGAAAGGAGGAACGCTCTGTGATACAGATGCAGACCTATCTGAAGGTTGCCGACAACACCGGTGCAAAGGAACTGATGTGCATCCGTGTGCTGGGAGGCACCCGCAGAAGATACGCCAACATTGGCGATGTAGTTGTAGCTTCGGTTAAAAAAGCTGCACCCGGCGGCGTTGTCAAAAAAGGTGAAGTGGTCAAAGCGGTCATCGTTCGCTCTGCGAAGGGCCTGCGCCGCGACGACGGTTCTTACATTCGTTTCGACGAAAACGCAGCCGTTATTATAAGAGAAGACAAAAACCCGAGGGGCACACGTATTTTTGGCCCGGTGGCGAGGGAACTCCGCGATAAGGATTACCTCAAGATATTAAGCCTCGCCCCTGAGGTGCTTTAATGGAGGTGCTCTGGAATGAATAAAATTCATGTCAAAAAGGGCGATACCGTCATTGTTCTGTCCGGCAAGGACAAGGGCAAAAAAGGCAAGGTTCTGGCTGTCAGCCCCGCTGAGCAGAAGGTCATTGTCGAGGGCATCAACATGGTCACCAAACATGTGAAACCTCGCAGAATGGGCGAGCCCGGCGGCATTGTCAAGGCGGAAGGCGCCATGTATGCCAGCAAGGTACAGCTGGTTTGCCCGCGCTGCGGCAAACCCACCCGCATCGGCCACAAGATCCTGGCTGACGGGAGCAAGGTTCGTATGTGCAAAAACGAAAAATGCGGCGAGACTTTTTAAGTGAGGAGGAAACAACATGGCTAGAATGAAAGACTTCTATGTGAAAGAAGTAGCTCCGGCTTTGATGAAAAAGTTCGGCTACCAGAGCGTCATGCAGATCCCGAAGCTTGAAAAGATCGTCATCAACGTTGGCTGCGGCGAAGCCCGCGACAACCACAAGGTCATCGAGGCAATCATTTCCGACCTTTCCACGATCACCGGCCAGCGGCCCGTCGTCTGCAAGGCAAAGAAATCGGTTGCTAACTTCAAGCTCCGTGAAGGCATGGACATCGGCGCAAAGGTCACCCTGCGCTCCGACCGGATGTATGAGTTCCTGGATCGCCTCTTTAACGTTGCGCTGCCGCGCGTTAGAGACTTCAGAGGCATCAACGCCAACTCCTTCGACGGACGCGGCAACTACTCCATGGGACTTAAGGAGCAGCTTCTGTTCCCTGAAATCGAGTACGATAAAATTGATAAGGTTCGCGGCATGGACATCTGCTTTGTCACCACCGCGAAAACCGACGAGGAAGCCCGGGAGCTGCTGACTCTCATGGGCGCCCCGTTCGCGAAGTAAGGGGGAAGATTTGTGGCAAAGAAATCCATGATTGCAAAACAGCAGAGAACTCCCAAGTTCTCCACAAGAGCATACAACAGATGCAAAATCTGCGGCAGGCCACACGCCTATCTTCGCAAGTTCGGCATTTGCCGTATCTGCTTTAGGGAGCTCGCCTACAAAGGCCAGATCCCGGGCGTGAAGAAGGCCAGCTGGTAAAAAGAGCAAAGGAGGTTGACGGCATGCAGATCACCGATACAATTGCCGATTTGCTGACACGCATCAGAAACGCTAACTCAGCAAAACACGACACGGTGGATGTCCCCGCTTCCAACATGAAGAAAGCGATCACGCAGATTCTTGTGGACGAGGGATATATCAAAGGCTTCCAGGTCATCGACGATGGTAAGCAAGGGATTATCCGTATTACCTTAAAATACGGTGAGAATAAATCACAGGTCATCACTGGCCTGCGTAGGGTATCCAAACCCGGCCTGCGCATCTACACCAGCTGCGAGGATATGCCCAAGGTGATGAAGGGCCTCGGCATCGCGATTCTCTCCACATCCAAGGGCGTTATGACCGACAGACAGGCCCGCAAGGAAAATGTCGGCGGCGAAGTCCTTGCATTTATTTGGTAAGGAGGTGCACAGGGAATGTCTCGTATCGGAAGAAAACCAATTGAAATTCCCGCAGGCGTTGATGTAAAGGTCAACGGACACGAGGTTGTTGTCAAAGGCCCCAAAGGCGCTCTTGACATGACCTTCCATCCTGAAATCGGGATTGCGCTGGAAGGCAATGAGATTATCGTCTCCCGTCCTTCCGAAGATAAAATGCACAAGAGCCTGCACGGTCTGACCCGGACCCTGATCGCCAACATGGTACAGGGTGTCACTGCCGGCTTCAGCAAAGAGCTGGAGATCAACGGTGTTGGTTACCGTGCTGCAAAACAGGGTAAAAACCTGGTTTTGACACTGGGTTACTCCCATCAGGTCATCGTGCCTGAGATCGATGGCATCACCATCGAAGTACCTGCCCCCAACAAAGTCATTGTCCACGGCGCTGACAAACAGCAGGTTGGACAGTTTGCCGCAGAGATCCGCGAGAAACGTCCGCCGGAACCCTATAAGGGCAAGGGCATCAAGTACGTTGACGAAGTGATCATCCGCAAGGAAGGCAAG
>NZ_CBDTOK010000095.1:0-4325 GCF_965361945.1 Zongyangia sp.
TCCATGTCAGCGTTGACCAAGGCCCTGTGGGGTATTGCCAGCGCCATCCTGGTAGCCTGCGTCACTTTCTTTATACGGTAATGAAAAGAGCCCTGTTCCTTCCCTCTATTGCAGAGGTGGGAGCAGGGCTTTTTTGTGTTGGGTTATAAAGAATTGCAATAAAAAATGCAACAAAAAGTTTATATGATGATTATTGACAAGCGTAAAAAAGATACGTATACTTATGTTGAAAGTATCATATGATACTATATGGTGTGGGGGTGAATGAATGGGGGATGGCTCTAAGGCAGTTGAAGAAATTTTAAAATGTGTTAAAAAGGCAATAAAGAACAAAAATTGTGAACTGCTGGTATATGGAACAAGGAGAAAAAATCTGGAATCATTAGCAAGGATTGGTTTGACGATTGAGGATGCTTATGATGAGATGAAAGAGTTGACCTATAAAAACTATGTTAGCGGACCGGTGACAGATAGGGATTATCCTGCATCGGATCAACTTTGGATATTTAAGAAGAAAATAGCGGAAGAAATGTTTTATATAAAGTTTAAAATTGTTCGGTTGAACGATAATCAGTTAAAGGTTATTAGTTTTCACATAGATGAGGCTTAACGCCTCAAGATCTAAGAGGAGGGTAACCTATGAAAAACTATTTTTGCCCAGCTTGTAATGAAAAAACATCGACGAAGATCGAAAAGAGACAGGAAAGTTTTAATATCAAGGGACAAAATATTACAATGGAATCTGAGATTAGGGTGTGCGCCAAATGTGGAGAGGAAATATTGGATGAGAAATTGGATAATGAAAACTTAAAGAGATTTTATAATGAGTACAGAAAAAACAATGGACTTTTGATGCCCGAAGAAATAAAAGAGATCAGACAACGCTACGACATATCCCAGAGCGCCTTTGCAAAAATTCTGGGATTGGGCGAAAAGACCATTACGCGTTATGAAAACGGCTCTTTACAGGATATGGCGCAGAATAATTTGATTTTATTAATGAAGAATAAATCAAACTTCATAAGGTTGTGGGAAAAAAATAAGTTCCTACTTCAAGAGAGTGAAAGAGAAAAGACAGAAAATAGATTAAAAAAAATGTCTTCTAAAAATAAAAATCAGACTATTAAGTTTCCTCAGAATCTAAAGGTCGATTATTCCTACAAGATGCGCTCCGATTACGGCTTTTTCGGCGCGAAGTTTGCGATTATGGGGTGAATTTATGAAAATGCAAAAAAGCGCATTAAATTTTAAAGGACACAGAGTAACGAAAATTCTTTTTGAAGAGAACAAACAATTTAAGGTAAGTGACAAAAAAGAAATACCCATTAATCCGAGTATTGAGAAAAGGGTTATAAAACTGCCAAAAAACGATTATGAGGTTCAGCTCAGCTTTACTCTTGATGATGAAGAAAAAAAGCTTCCCTTCAAATTGCAAGTCACAATTTCGGGTCTGTTTTCGATGGATGATGAAGATGATGAATTCTTAGAAGGAAATGCTATAGCAATCTTATTTCCGTTTTTAAGGTCGTTAATAGCAACTGTTACAGTAAACGCCGATGTACCGCCTCTCGTTCTGCCTGTTTTTAATATAGCTGAAACATTAAAACAAGAAAAGGAATAAAAGCGGTCAATATTAATGAAGTAAACTCCGTCTTCCTGTCTCAAATGAGGTAGGAGGGCGGGGGTTATTATTTTACAAAATTATATTTACGATGTGCATGGGATTTGGATGCAATGCGGCGGGAATTGTGGGATGCCGGATCATCGATTCGCCCAGGGAGCGGCTTATTGCCACCATTACCAACAATTTTGTCCCCTGTAATGGCCGTTTTCCTACCCTTATTGCCATTATCACCATGTTTTTTGCGGGGAGTTTTGGAGTTGCCTTCCAGTCGGTATTTTCTACCCTGATGCTCACAGCAGTTATCCTACTGGGAATCATGATGACTCTATTTATCTCTAAGCTGTTGTCTAAGACTATTTTAAAAGGGGTGCCATCCTCTTTCACCCTAGAGTTGCCACCCTACCGTCGCCCCCAGATTGGCAAAGTTATCGTCCGGTCCATTTTTGACAGAACCTTATTTGTATTGGGCCGTGCGGCTGCTGTAGCAGCTCCGGCAGGGCTGATCATCTGGTTGATGGCAAATATTGTGGTGGGGGATATGAGTCTCCTTGCACATTGTGCCGAATTCTTGGACCCCTTTGCCCGACTGCTGGGGTTGGATGGAGTTATTTTGATGGCGTTCATTCTGGGCTTCCCTGCCAATGAGATCGTGGTGCCCATTATCATCATGGCCTATATGTCTACAGGGCAGATCACGGAATATGAGAGCTTGAGCCAACTGCATACATTGCTGGTAGACCATGGCTGGACATGGGTAACAGCCGTATCCACCATGCTTTTTTCATTGATGCATTGGCCCTGCTCCACTACCTGCATGACCATCCGCAAGGAGACCCAGAGCGCCAAATGGACGGCAATATCCATGCTGATCCCCACCGGAGTGGGGATGGCCGCCTGTTTTCTCTTTACCAGTATCGTGCGGCTGCTGGGACTGGTATAAACAAAAAGGGATGAGGCGAATGCCCCATCCCTTAAAGATATTCTGTTGTGTAAAACAAAATGGCATGAGGACAGAGCCTCGAATGATTGGCAATACACAGCTACTAACCCTCCGCTTTACCAATTGCTGCCTTATGTTGGTAGCCTAGCGCGAGGATATGACCTTACAGATTAATAGCCATTTTGGCTTGCACCATAAGCCGCCTGTTCTGAGGTAAATCCCTCATATTCCAGCTGATCGATCAATTCTTCTCGAGAAAATAACATGATTTCAAGATAAGAAGCAGCAGCCTTGGCAGCTTGTTCGTTCTAATCAGCGCCGCAGTTATCAGCTCCGTATGTAGCTTGTTCAGTGGTGAATTTCTCATATTCCAACTGTTCAATGAGACCAGCATAGGAAAAAGCACTGACCTCCAGATAGTTCTGCGCTGACAGCAATGCTTGCTCATTCCAGTCAGCTCCACAGTTGTCTGCGCCATAGGTTGCTTCTTCGGTGGTATATCCCTCATACTCTAATTGACCAATCAATCCCTCGTAGGAAAAAGCCATAAAACGAAGATAGTTCTCGGCCTGCTCCAGTGCATTCGCCTCTCCTGTTGTTGCGTCATTAGCAGGAGGGTTAACGGCGGACTCGGTCTCAGGAGCTGGAGAGGTGGTCGGTGCCGTGGTTGAGACGCTTTGAGAGCTTGAAGAAGACTGCGATGCTATGCTAGAAGAATCGCCATTTGTTTTTTGACCGTTATTGCCGATGGTTCCGCCGATGATAGCGAGAATGACAACTGCAATGATGACCCAAAACTACCATTTTTTGTAAATCGGGGTTTTCATAGAAATCCTCCTCCTACCGACGTGGCGAGAGAAATAATGAAATGAATAGTAGAATATTGATGAATTTTGTCGGAAATTTAAATATAATATATTTCGATAGGAGAGCGAATCGCCCCCTATCCTTGAAGCCACCTTGGTGTTGCGGCATCAGATGGCTTCTTCATTTGTAGCACAAAATTATATTAATGGGAAGATTAATTTTCAAATCTTGTAGAAAAAGCCAAAAGTATAGTGCTCTTCTTGCCAATTTGACGAGAATTTATAGTTGATTGATGCGCAATTTTATGTAATAAACTATGGAGAACATCCTCTCAGATAGCGAAATGTCATGTGAATTTTGGTAAGACCTCTGGGACTGCGAAAAACTGATTTGCACTTTGCTTCCGTCAAAATCACAAGGTGGGGAAAATAAAAAAATGTACAAAAGAAAAAGCGTACCCAAAAGGATACGCTGTGTCAGAAAGCGGTAAGTGCAATGGCAATGATCGCCGACCTAATGGAGACAACCACCGCGATAATGGAGATGTGGCGGCGGACGATGTCCTCGAAACCCCATGAGAGGAGGTGGGCGATGACCGCGCAGCCTCATAGGCGGTGGGCGATGCCCTCTCGGGTCTCCTGGAGAGAAACCGATTCTTGAGGCATCATATAACCACTCTTTTCGTGGCTTTTTAGCCGGTAAGAAAATCCCCGCCAATCTTGTTTAAGAAAGCGGGGATTTTCTTTGTCTTTTGGGTTAAATAAAGCCTCTAGCTAAAAGGCGGCCAGTTTTTCATAGACGCCGGTCAAGACTTCATAGCACTGGTCAAATATGGGCTTGAGTGAATCGTATACCTTGGCGTTTTCCTCAATGGGATGCTGGACAGATTCGATGGTTAGGAATTTGTCGATGACATCGAAGTTATCGAAGGCGCCCACCCCTACGCCGCCGGTG
>NZ_CBDTOK010000096.1:0-30263 GCF_965361945.1 Zongyangia sp.
TGAGCACACTATAGGTTCCCATCAGCCGGGATACGATTCGTTCGGTATACCGATCTCGGAGCTCGGAAAGTGTCAGATTGGTATTGATAATGGTGGGCTTTCCGCCGAGGATTCGGGAATTAATAATATTATAGATGGCGGAAACCGTAAATTGGGTAGCAAATTCAGCACCCAGATCATCCAGAATCAGCAGATCTGCGTCGCAGACCATAGAAAAAGTATCTCCATTGTCGTTGACAGCTCTGGCAAAGTGTTCCCGTTCTATCTTGCTGAGAAGATTCTGGGCGCTCATGTAGATGACACCAAATCCTTGTTCCAGCACCGCGGAAGCAATGGAAAGAGATAGATGGGTTTTGCCCAGCCCCGTTTTCCCTTGCATAAGAATGGAATGAGAGACCAAAGAAAATCTGGAAGCATAACGCTGGCAATACTGTAGAATCTCTCCCATTCTCTGACGAGGATTAATTCCCAAGGCAGGATCGATCTGATCAGGATAATAATCCAGTCGGAAGGTGGAAAAAGAGCAGTTATTTAAAGCACTCTGTTCACACAAAGACTCGTGGGCCAATTTTTTGAGCAGGTTTTGGAGGCAGGAACACATCTGGCTGCCTACATAACCACGGTCTTTGCATTTTTCACAGGTATAAATCACATCGGTGTAATTAACCGGCAGTCCGGCATGACGTAAAAGGGCGGCCCTTTTTTCCTGGAGGGATAAGTTTTTTTGCCGCAACCCTTCGATAAGCTCGCCGACATTTTGATTTTCATCCAAAACCGCCCGGGCCACAGAAAGGGCGGTGGAAGAAAGCTGCCGGTCTATAGCGGCTACTTGAGGGATTTTTGCATAAACTTCCTGACGGTGCTCTTGCGCCGTATCCTGAGCGCCACGCCGCCTCTGCTCCAGCACATCAAAAGCTTTCTTTTGAATTTCTTTGCTATATCCCAAAGCGATTGCCCTCCTATTTTTCTTTAGTCAATTTGCAGCATTTTGCTTCCACTGCGCTCGAATTCCTCCAAATCGAAAGAAGCGTCGTCTTTTTTCACCGTTTGAGCCGGGGAGACCTCTCCCGCCGCCTGGGCTGGATCGGTAAAGCCCTTTTCAAACCAGGATTTTAGGATGGAATTAATATAGGGAAAAGAAAGCTTAGAGGTGCGATCTACCGCCCGCTCATATGCCAGCTTGATCATCCGGATATCAAAGTGAAATTCATTGGTCCAGCGGGAGATATATTCCTTTTCCCTGGCTGATAGATTTCGCTGATAAATGCCAAAGGCAGATTTGACCTGTCCTTCCATCTCGTAAGCATGGGTCATTTCCGTAATGTAACGTTCTGCCTTTTCATGGGTATCGATTCCCCGGTCGGCCCAGCGGATGGCTTCTTTTTCAATAAAGCGCATGCTGGTTTTTCCGATGCTTCTGCAAAATTCCAGCACCATGAGGATGATATCCACAGAAAGCCCGGCCCAATCATAGAGATAGACAAGGGTTGATGTATCTGAGGGAGTAAGAAGCCCCCCCAGCCGGTTCTGAGCCTCGGAGAGGAGAAACTGAATTTCCGGATGATCGTGGGCCCGTTTGGCTGCCTCCGCTGCGGAAGGTTTGACATGGGATGTTGTGATAAGGGATACATTGGAGGAGATAGGTTTCACAATCTTCTCAGGAACGGAGGATACAGAAGAATCTGAGTCGCTTTTTTGAGGAGCTGAGTCAGATTGTTTGATCGGGAAGAGAGCGTTTTCGTCCCAATTGAGGACGCCCACATCCACCCAATAGCGGATAGCTTCTAAAATGTCGTCGTCGGTTAAGCCTAAGGTATCGGCGATTTTCCCTGTATCTATGTAAGTGCCTCCATGGCGAAGGATAATCAAAAGTGTTTTAAGAGCAGTTGGGCCGCAGAGTTTGAGATGCTTATCAACAATATCACAAGGAACCGCAAAAACACTGTTCCAGGCGCCGAGATTTACCGAGAGTTTCATGTATTTCCTCCATAGGGTCAGAATAGCATTACCAAAGTGAGATATAATAGAGCTACCCGCACGGATAGCTCTGCTGCATCCATTATACCATAAAAGAAAATAAGAGGGAGAATGGGAATGAAAAAAATTCTAGAAAAAAGAGGTTGACTTTTTGCTAATATATTGCTATAATTATCAAGCACTCAAAAATGCGGGTTTAGCTCATCTGGTAGAGCGCCACCTTGCCAAGGTGGAGGTAGCGAGTTCGAGCCTCGTAACCCGCTCCAATTTATCTAAAAAGCGTCGTGAATCACGACGCTTTTTGTGTTATATAACGAGATTGTATGGGCGATAGTTGCGAAGAAAATACAAAATGGTGTATAATATTACTTATCAATGATAAAGGACAGCGGGGGAATGGCACTTTGTAGGTAGATAGAAGCCACTGCGCGGAGAATAGCCGTGTGGAAATCGGGAAGGATGATTTGGAATGATCGGTGATTTACACTGCCACAGCAAGCTTTCAGACAGTTCCATGGGTTTGGAGAGTTTGTTGTTTTATGCCAAGCGGATGGGACTTGACTTCATCGCAGTAACTGACCATGATACCTTGGCGGGGACAACCCGGGCAGCCGTGATCGGAAAGCGGGTAGGCATCGGGGTGATCCCCGGCGTAGAAATGTCCTGCGTAGACAAGGCACGGGGTAGAAAAGTCCATATGCTCTGCTATTTGCCAGCTAAGCCAGACCGGTTGGAGGGAATGCTGGGTAAAGTGATTGCCAGTCGGACCAAGGCAGGGCAGCGAATGGTAGAAAAGGTGATGCGGTATTATCCGGTGACCCTTGACCATATTGCCAAATATTATGCGCCCAGCAAAAGTATTTACAAACAGCACATTATGAATGCTCTCTTTGATCTGGGCTATTGTGACGGCATCTATGGAGAACTGTATAACCACCTTTTTGATCCCAAAACCGGGCTCTGCTATGAAAAGGTAGAATATCCTGACGTGCATGAAACGCTGGACCTCATCCACCAGTCCGGCGGTATTGCTGTATTGGCGCATCCTAGAGTCTACAACAGCTTCGATTTGATGGAGGAACTGGCGGAGAAAAAGTTGATCGATGGGATTGAGGCGAGCCATCCGAAAAATCAGCCAGGGGATTATGAGCGCATTGTGGATTTGGCAGATCATTTTGATCTCATCACAACAGGGGGGACAGATTTCCATGGAATGTACAATTCCCGGCCTAACCCTCTTTGCACCTGTGTCACCCAACAGGAGTCCTTGGACCGGTTATTTCAGTTAAGTGATAAGCTCAAAGCAAAAGAATAAAAGTGATCGATTTCCAGCCGCAGTAGCGGCTGGGACTATTTTTTGCCTGGTGAATTTTAAGATCTTTTATTACCTGCCAAGGCAAGCGATAAAGAAAAGACAGCAAGAATTTGAAAAAGGAGTTGCATTTATGCAGATGAAGTTTAGACCGCGGGGTGTCTGTTCCCGTGAGATCCAGTTGGAGTTAGATGAGAATCAGGTGATCCGTACCTGCAATTTTATAGGGGGATGCCATGGAAACACACAGGGAATTTCCCGTTTGGTCGAAGGCCGCCCGGCGAAAGAGGTCATTCAGGCGCTTTCTGGAATTCGGTGCGGCATGAAGAAGACCTCCTGTCCGGATCAGCTTTCCATTGCATTGCAGCAAATGCTTGATGAAGAAAAATAATCCACAAGCTTTTTGATTTTTTATTGGGTAAACTCTAGATTGTCAAAGGTGACCGCCGAATAGATACCGCCTTCGCCGGCTTCATCTGCCGTATACTCTAATACAACACTATCCCCCTCCCTGGTCAGGGCAAGTTCCTCGCTCAGATCTGCGGGAACTAGGAAGATCTGGTCTAAATGTTCTTCTAAAATCACCTTATAGACGGTAGAAGACCCGTCAAATTCTGAGGCAATTCTCAGCACCTTACCCCGAGCTTCCTCCTTTTCCTCTGTGGCATCCAAGGAGGCTGAGCCGCTGGAGTTTCTCAGCGTTTGTTCATAGTCCTGCACCGTGGCGCTGATAGTTTCTCCTACGCCGACAACGGTATAATCGGTGACGCTGACCATGGCATATTGCTTGACAAGCCCCGCGTTATCCTTCAGGGTCATGAAGTAGGTCGGTTCCCCATCAATGTTGATAATGAGCGGGAAGGAAGCTTGATAGGCTAAGTGTTGCACCTTACCTTCCGCCGACTGTTGGGCCGCTGTTTCGGTAGCACCCGCCATTTGGTAAAGATGCGACTCTTTGGTCACCATATCCACCATGATAAAGCCGATGGCGCTGTCATCTCCTCCAACACTGGTTAATCCAGTAAAGAGATAGCATCTGCCCTCGTTGTATACGATGATATGACCTTCGGAGGTGCGGAATTTATCCTTGTTAGCAAAGTTAAAGATACCATGAACATATTCGCCCTGGTTGTCGATCTGGGTGATGACAAAATCCTCCGGCTGCACCCGATCCACCCATGCAGGGACATTATCAATGCTGTAGTGATTTAGTTGACCGGTGGTGGCGTTCATAACGATAACGCCAGTGGCCTCGGGCAAGCTGAAAAACCGTTTGTTCTGATAAGTGGTAGCCACCCAATAGGGATTTCCGTCGTCATCCAATTCAAAAGAATAGTCGGTGATACCGGTAAAAAGGGCCCCACTAAAGCGCAATTTACGGTGGAGGTTTTGCAAAAGATAGGCGTTGGGCTGGTATTTGATCTTGTGCCCTTCTACATATTCCACATCCGTCATACTGGTGGCTGAAACAACAATATAGCCAGGGGTTCCTTCCAGGTTGGTGATCCATTTAAAGAAGCCTGAATGTTGGAGGGGAACCACCCAAACCAGCTTACCATCCACCATCTGGATGGTAGGCTCTCCTAGCACTACCTGGCTGCCCAAAGCGGGGCGTTCCCCCAATTTCTTATCCGCCAGCTTGGTTGCCAGGTCCACATCCACAATAGGAATTTGATCAGTATCCACCGCCTGCATGTCCGACTCGAATATTCTTGTTTCCGGCGTTCCCAGTTGATCCCGGAAAGCCGAAACATTAAATAGAACAGAAGAGGCAATAGTGCAGATCAGTAGCAGCACCCAAGGTGCAGCCGTAATCAAGATCGCCTTTTTTGGGAAATGAAAATTCGGCACCACATTAAGGGGTCTCTCCTGGGTTGGCTTTTCAAGTTTGATGACGCCGAACTTCATGATAACGGCGGCTAGAATATAAATCGTGATGACTACACAGTAGAATAAAGCGCCGTCAAAATAAAGTGGATTCAGTACGGGCGCTTGTATAAACACATAAAGAGCAATGAGTAAAGTAATGATGCTGTAGACAATTACTTTCTTCTTCAAAATGATTCCCGCCTTTCTGTTTCTGGGCTACAATGGTCTGTTTCGTCATTATAACATAAAACGATGAGGGAATCTGTATTTTTTGGTTTTTTTCTTAAATTTTAAAAGAGTCCACAAAGAAGGAAGAATCTTTATAATAACCGGATCCAGTTTTGAGGCCTATCTCATCCTTGACAGGTACGCCCAATTCTATTACACTAAAAATAATCATGTACTGAAACCGTCCGTGTGGCAGAGAGAGGGAAGATGGGCGGAAATCCCACGCCGCTTTGGGCAACATTCGGTTGTCCGGAGCGGTTGTTTTGTTTTACAGGAGTTGTAGCCGTGGCAAAAGTGGACCATTACATCTATAAAAATCAAAAAAAACTGCGCTGCGGCTATACTACCGGCTCCTGCGCTGCGGCAGCGGCTAAAGCTGCCGTCCGCATGCTGCTCACAGGGGAAGAGGTCCGCCAGGTCAAGCTGGAAACGCCCAAAGGCATCCTTCTTT
Organism: Zongyangia sp.; assembly: GCF_965361945.1. Taxonomy (NCBI): domain Bacteria; kingdom Bacillati; phylum Bacillota; class Clostridia; order Eubacteriales; family Oscillospiraceae; genus Zongyangia; species Zongyangia sp. Next base: position 5,838 of record NZ_CBDTOK010000096.1, read on the forward strand.
ATCTGGAGATTGAGGAGGCCAGTAGAACGCCGGAGCAGGTTTCCTGCGCCGTGCGCAAGGACGGCGGGGATGATATAGACGCCACCCACGGGATGCTGATCTTCGCTACCGCCGTCAGGCTAGAGAAACCGGATGCTTTGATTGATGGGGGCAAAGGTATTGGCCGGGTCACCCGCCCGGGACTTGCTTGTCCAATGGGGGAGCCGGCTATCAATCCAGTGCCTCGGAGGATGATTGCGGAATCTGTCAGACAGGAATGTGCCGCGGCGGGCTATGACGGCGGCATCCGGGTGGAGATATGGGCGCCCCAGGGGGAGGCGGTGGCAAAGCGCACCTATAATCCCAGACTGGGCATTGTCGGAGGCATCTCCATTCTCGGCACCAGCGGCATTGTGGAGCCGATGAGCGACAGCGCCCTTGTTGCCACAATCGAAGCGGAGCTTTCTATGTCCCGGGCGGCAGGCTATCAGAGCATTGTGTTGACCCCTGGCAACTATGGGGTGGATTTTATCGAAGGCCATACAAAAATTGACGATGCCCGGGTAATCAAGTGCAGCAATTTTATCGGGGAGGCGCTGGACCTGGCTGCCCAGATGGGATTTCGAAATCTACTGCTCATCGGGCACATAGGAAAGCTCATCAAGGTGGCGGGCGGCATCATGAATACCCATTCCCATGTGGCTGATGGCCGTCTGGAAATCCTGACCGCCCATGGGGCCCTGTGTGGCGGGGACACCGGGACAGCGGCAAAACTGATGGAATGTACCACTACAGATCAAGCGGTGGAGATACTGCGCCAAGCAGGTCTCATGGAAAAGACCATGGCAAGCGTCATGGAAAGGATGAGCCTGCACCTTTCGGCACGGGCCGGGGAAAAGATGCAGGTGGAAGCAGTGATGTTTTCAAATAGGTTCGGTGTTTTGGGGAAGACCAAAGGCGCCGATCAGCTATTATCGCAGATGGAGGGCACGCAGAGATGACAAAAGGCATCCTTTATGGTGTGGGCGTAGGGCCGGGAGATCCGGAACTTATGACAGTCAAGGCGGTCAGGACGGTGGAGCGCTGTCCGGTGATTGCTTTGCCCCAGTCGGGACGGGGGGAATGTACCGCCTATGAAATTGCCAAAGAGGCGGTGCCAGCACTGGAAAAAAAGAAAAAACTATTGCTCTCTATGCCGATGACCCGGGACCAGGATACGCTGCTGGAGAGCTGGCGGGAAGCTGCTGATCAAATTGCCAGAAAGCTGGATTTGGGCCAAGATGTGGCATTTCTCACCCTAGGGGATCCTGCTGTCTACTCTACCTATCTTTATCTTCACCGGCTGGTGGAGAAGATGGGCTATGAAGCCCGGATGATCCCCGGCGTCCCCTCCTTCTGCGCGGCTGCGGCCCGGCTGGGCTGGGGGCTCTGCGAAAACCGCCAGCCATTGCACATTCTGCCGGCCTCTTACGACGGAACAGAAGAGGCCCTTTCCCTGCCGGGGACCAAGGTGCTGATGAAAGCGGGGAGCTGTGCTGCAGAAGTTATGGATGCATTGGGGAAAGGGGGGCTGCGCTCCCGGACAGGGCTGGTAGTCAACTGTGGCATGGCGGGAGAAAAGGCCTATCAGAGCCTGGAAACAACACCAGAAGAACAGGGATATTTTTCTTTATATATTGTCAAGGAGGAAGAATAGATGGTACATTTTGTAGGAGCGGGGCCCGGCGCTGTGGATCTCATCACTGTGCGGGGAGCCCAATTGCTTTCCCAGGCGGATGTGGTCATCTATGCTGGCTCTCTGGTCAATCCCGACCTGCTCTCTTATGTAAAAGAGGGATGCGAAATCCACAACAGCGCCGGAATGACCCTGGAGGAGACCTTCTCCGTCATCTGTCAGGCGGAACAGACGGGAAAAATGACGGTGCGTCTGCACACGGGAGACCCCAGTCTCTACGGGGCCATCGGGGAGCAAATGGCTTTGCTGCGCCAGGAGGGCATTCCCTTTGATGTGACGCCGGGGGTCAGCTCCTTTTGCGGGGCGGCGGCGGCGCTGCCCGCAGAATATACCCTGCCCGGCGTCTCTCAATCGGTGGTGATCACCCGGATGGCCGGACGTACTCCGGTGCCAGAGCGGGAGAGTGTGGCCTCCTTTGCGGCCCACGGTGCCACCATGGTGGTTTTTCTCAGTACAGGACTATTACCCCAGCTGCGCCAAGAGCTTTTGTCCGGCGGCTATGCTCCGGACACGCCGGCGGCCATCGTTTACAAAGCCACCTGGCCGGATGAAAAGGTCATCCGGGGCAGGGTGGATCAACTTCCTCAGATGGCGGAGGAAAACGGTATCACCAAGACGGCGCTGATTCTGGTGGGCGGTTTTTTAGAAGAGGACTTTCAGCGTTCCAAGCTCTATGATCCGGCCTTTGGCCATGAGTTCCGGGAGGCCGCCCGATGAAGCTGTCTCTCATCGCATTTACCTCCCGAGGAGCGGCCCTAGGGGAAAGCATTTGCCAAAGACTTATCCAAAGCGGCCATGAATGCCAGGGCTTTCTCAAGATGAAAAATAGGCCGCCGGAAAGCCGGCTTTCCCCGGTAAATATCCCCTGCAGCCAATGGGCGGGGGAGATGTTCCATCAGGTCCAAGGGCTTATTTTCGTAGGCGCCTGCGGCATCGCGGTGCGGGCCATCGCCCCTTGGGTAGCAGATAAGTCAGCCGATCCAGCGGTGGTGGCGGTGGATGAAAGCGGGCGCTTTTCCATCGCCCTGCTCAGCGGACATCTAGGCGGCGCCAATCAGTTGGCCCGGCAGGTGGCCGGGATTACAGGGGGCATACCCGTCATCACCACAGCTACGGATCTCCGGGGTGTTTTTTCGGTAGATAGCTGGGCCAAAAGCCAGGGCTTAGCCATCGGGAGCCTTTCGGCGGCTAAAGCTGTATCGGCAGCTCTGCTGGCGGGAGAAACGGTGGGATTTCGCAGCGATTTTCCGGTTTTGTCCCCTTTGCCTTCTGGCCTTGTGGAGAGTAAAAGCGGCCCTCTTGGCATCCATATCACCTTGCGAAGGGAAGAAGCTCCCTTTGGGCAGACCTTGACCTTGGTGCCCAGGGCGGTGACTCTGGGGATCGGGTGCCGGCGAGGGACGCCGGCCTCCGCCATCGAAAGGCTGGCGGCCCAGGCATTGGAGGAAGCCGGGATATCCTGGCTTTGTGTCGAGAAGGTCTGCTCTATTGCCCAAAAGGCGGACGAGGCGGGGATTTTAGAGTTCTGTGGACGCCGGAATCTCCCCTTTTCCACCTTTTCCGCCGCCGAACTCATGGCGCTGGAGGGGGATTTTGCCCCATCGGCCTTTGTTGAGAAGACGGTAGGGGCGGACAATGTCTGTGAGCGGGCGGCGGTCAAAGGCAGCGGCGGCAGGCTGTTCATCCAAAAACGGAGCTGTGACGGCGTTACGGTAGCCGCCGCTATCCGGGATATTCAAATTACCTTTGAGGAGTAAATCAATGAAAATATCGGTAGTGGGCATGGGCCCAGGCAGTGAAAAAAAGATGACGCTGGAGGCCATGGACGCTTTGGAAGAATGCGATGCCATTGCGGGATACAGCGTGTATGTGAACCTAATCAAAGACCGGTTTCCCGGCAAGGAGATCATCACCACCCCCATGCGCCGGGAGGAGGAGCGATGCCGTCTGGCGGTAGAAGCGGCTCTCTCCGGCAAACATGTGGTTATGGTGTCCAGCGGGGACGCTGGGGTATATGGCATGGCGGCGCTGATTTATGAGGTGGCCCAGGACTATGATCCCATTGAAATCCAGGTGGTGGCCGGCGTTACGGCGGCTTGCAGCGGCGCCGCTCTGCTGGGAGCGCCGCTGACCCAGGACTTTGCCGTCATCAGCCTCAGCGATCTGCTCACCCCCTGGGAGAAAATCGAAAAGCGCCTGTCCTTTGCGGCCCAGGCGGATTTTGTCCTCTGCCTTTATAACCCGGCCAGCCATTTGCGGCCTGACTATCTGCAGAGGGCGTGCGATATCCTTTTGCGCTACCAGAAGCCGGAAACGGTCTGCGGTTTGGTGCAAAACATCGGCCGCCCTGGGGAACGGGCCCAGATCCTGACCCTGGAGCAGCTGAGAAACGCCGAGGCCGATATGTTCACCACCGTGTTTGTGGGCAGTTCCACCACCCGGGTAGTGGAGGGCAGGATGGTGACCCCCCGGGGTTATTTGCAGCGGGAAGGAAAGGAAGGCTAAGAAATGGCAGGGATACTCTTGTTTGGCGGCACAGAGGAAGGACATCGGCTGGCAGAAGAACTCTGCCGCCGTGGAGCACAGGTCACAGTCAGCGTGGCCACCGGCTATGGACGGGAGCTGCTACGGGATGTCCCCTGTACCCGGATTCTTGCCGGACGGCTGGGTGAAGAGGAGATGATAACCCTTCTGGGAGAGAATGATTTTTTCTGTGTCATTGACGCGACCCATCCCTATGCTGTCGAGGTATCCCAAAGGATTCAAAACGCCTGTCAAAAGACGGAGACTCCCTGTCTGCGGCTGCTCCGCGAGGATGTGGAGATGCCCGGCTCTTTGGAGGTGGCAACGGCTGAAGAGGCAGCCCGGCGTCTGGAAGAAACCCAAGGCAATATCCTGCTGACCACTGGAACCAAAGAGCTGCCGGCCTTTGCAAAGATTCCCCGCCAGCGGCTTTATCTGCGCGCGCTGCCAAGCGCAGAAGCGCTGGCGTCCGCCCGGGAGGCGAATCTGGAGCCCAGCCATCTTTTTCTGATGCAGGGCCCCTTTTCCACGGAGCTCAACGCCGCGGTGATGAAAAGCTGGGATATTCGTATTTTGGTGACCAAGCGCTCGGGCAAAGCCGGGGGCTTTCCTGAAAAAATGGAAGCGGCCCGGCAAACGGGAGCACACACTGTGGTCATCGGCCGCCCCTCGCGGGAGAGGGGGCTCAGTTGGGATGAGCTGATGGCGGTGCTGGTGGAAAGAAAATGGATCGGGGAGGAAGCAAGATGAAACGCCGTATTTATCTCATCGGCATGGGAATGGGCCGCCCTGAGAATATGACTACGGAAGCCCGCATAGCCTTGGAGCACAGCCAGTGCATCATTGGGGCAAAACGGCTGATCGATTCCTTGGAAGGCTTCACAGCGCCGAAAATAAGGGCTGCTCTTACCGACGAGGTGTGCGCCTCCATAGCGGAGAACCCGCAGTTCGACCCGGTTTCGGTGGTTTTTTCAGGGGATATCGGTTTTTACAGCGGTGCAGATGCCCTGCGCAAACGGATGGAAGAAGAGTATGCGCTCATCCCTTTGTGCGGCATCAGCAGCCCCGTCTATTTCTGCGGCAAATTGGGGCTTCCCTGGCAGGATGTGCATCTGGTCAGCGCCCACGGAAGGCAGGCAAATCCGGTGGGGGAGGTGCTCTGCCATGAAAGAGTGCTTTTTCTCACCGGCGGCCGCTGGAGGGCACAGGATATCTGTCGGGAACTTGTGAATTGGAAACTGGGCCAGTGCAAAATTTGGGTGGGAGAGCGGCTTTCCTATCCCGAGGAAAGGATAACAGCAGGCAGGGCCCAGGAGCTGGCTGACCGGGAGTTTGACCCTTTGGCGGTCTTATTGGCCCAGTGGGAGGGCACAAAGCCGGTCAAAACTGTGCCAGGGCTGCCGGATGAGTTTTTCCTCCGGGGCAGCGTGCCCATGACAAAGTCAGAGGTGCGCAGTATCTGCCTGTCCAAGCTGCGGCTAGCGCCCGGAGATATTGTCTACGATATCGGCGCCGGCACCGGTTCGGTGGCTGTGGAATGCGCTATGGCGGCGCCCATGGGATTTGTCTACGCGGTGGAGAAAAATCCGGAGGGCATCTCCCTCATTCGGCAAAACCGGGAAAAGTCGGGGACATGGAACCTCAAAGCTGTGGAGGGGACAGCGCCCCAGGCGCTCAGCGGGCTGCCTGCCCCTGACAAGGCTTTTATCGGAGGCAGCGGCGGCAATCTGAAAGAAATCCTGATCCTTTTGCAGGAGAAAAATCCTGAGATCAGGGTAGTTTTGACCGCCATCACTTTAGAGACGGTGGGCAAAGCTCTAAAAGCTTTGGCAGAGCTTCCCTTTGATGAGGCGGAGATCGTGCAGATAGGTGTTAGTAAGGCCAAAAAGGCGGGGAATTATCACATGATGATGGGGCAGAACCCCGTGTTTGTCATCACAGCCCAGGGCCTGGCTCATCCATGAAAGGAGGCAGGGCGATGCAGGTCAAACGGATTCCTAGGATCATGATCGCGGCAGCTTCCAGCGGGTCGGGAAAGACTACCCTAACCTGTGGACTGCTGCAGACCCTTTTATCCCAGGGGCTTTCTGTCTCCTCCTTCAAATGCGGGCCCGATTACATTGATCCCATGTTTCACCGCAAGGTCATCGGCGCAACCTCGGGCAATCTGGACCTGTTTCTCCTGGGAGAAGCAGGGGTAAAACGGTGCCTGGGAGAAAATGGAGGGGAAACCGACGTCGCTGTGCTGGAAGGCGTCATGGGCTATTATGACGGCATAGGGCTTACTACCCGCTCCAGCAGCTATGAGGTGGCCCGTGTGACGAAAACCCCGGTGATCCTGCTCGTTGACTGCAAGGGGATGTCCCTTTCGGTGGCGGCCCTGGTGTCGGGCTTTGCAAGATTTCGGGAGGACAGCGGCATCGTAGGAGTGATCTTGAACCGCCTGTCCCCAGCGCTGTATCCCCAGCTCAAGGACGAGGTGGAAAGGGAGACCGGCGTGGCGGTTTTGGGCTATCTGCCAAAGCTTGCGGACTGTGCCCTCGAGAGCCGGTACCTGGGCCTTGTCACCGCCGACGAGGTGGAGAACCTGCGGGAAAAGCTGGCTTGTCTGGGAAAAGCTCTTTCCCAGACGGTGGATGTAAAAGCCATCCTGCAACTGGCGGCCCAGGCCCCGCCTCTTTGCTGGAAGGAAATCCCCCAAGCGTTGGCGGCGCCGGTCTCCATTGGGGTGGCAAGGGACAGGGCCTTTTGCTTTTACTATGAAGACGCCTTGGACTGTCTGACTCGGATGGGGGCGAAGTTGATCCCCTTTTCTCCCCTGGAGGATAAGGCCCTGCCTCAAGGAATCAGCGGGTTCATCCTGGGCGGGGGATATCCGGAGCTTTATGCCCAGAAGCTTTCTCAAAACGCCTCTATGCGGGGAAGTATCCGCCATGCGATAGAAAATGGCATGCCCTGTATTGCCGAGTGCGGAGGCTTTCTCTATCTGGGAGAGTCACTGACCGGAGAGGACGGGGAGGAATATCCTATGGCGGGGGCCCTCCCCGGCCGAGGCTTTCCCACGGGACGGCTGCGGCGGTTTGGTTATCAGACTTTGGTTTCTCATGAGGACAGCCTGCTGCTGGGGAAGGGAGAATCCCTTCCCGCGCATGAGTTTCACTATTATGACAGCACTGATAATGGCCGGGGCTGTACGGCCTATAAGGCATCCCGGCAGGCAAGCTGGGAGTGTATTCACGCCTCCGACACTCTGTTTGCCGGGTTTCCCCACATCCATCTAGGCGGAAATCCGGATACAGCCCGACGCTTTTTGGAAAGATGCGCTGCATTTGAAAAGAGGAACAAGATATGATGCTAGAACAGACCCTAAAACAGATTACACCCTTGGATGAAAAGGCCATGTCAGCGGCTAGGCGCCGGTGGGATAGTATTGCAAAGCCACTGCACAGTTTAGGACTTTTGGAAGACGCCGTGGTGAAGATCGCCGGCATGACGGGCAGCGCCCGGATCGAGCTTCAAAAGCGTGGCGTCATCGTCATGTGCGGGGACAACGGCGTAGTGGAAGAAGGGGTCACCCAGACGGATAGCTCGGTGACGGCCATCGTCACCGAGAATATGTGTACCGGCCAGACCAGTGTCTGCAAGATGGCCAAGGCGGCGGGCGCCCAGGTGTTTCCTGTAGATATCGGTGTCAGCCGGCCGGTGGAGGGCGAAGGACTCATCCAGGCCAAGGTGATGGCGGGAACCCATAACATGACCCAAGGCCCTGCCATGACGAGAGCCCAGGCGGTACAAGCCATCGAGACCGGCATCCGATTGGCAAAGGAATGCGGTGCAGATGGCTACCGCATCCTGGCCACAGGGGAGATGGGAATCGGCAACACCACTACCAGCGCCGCAGTGGCATCGGTGCTGCTGCACCGCCCTGTAGAAGAGATGACCGGCCGGGGAGCAGGGCTTTCCGACCAGGGGCTGCGGAGAAAAAAGGATGCGATTCGCCGGGCCATTGCCCTCAACCATCCCGATCCCAGCGACCCTCTGGATGTTCTTGCTAAGGTGGGAGGGCTGGATCTGGCAGGACTTTGCGGCGTATTCTTAGGGGGAGCGGCCTGCCGTATCCCCGTGCTTATCGACGGATTTATTTCTGGGGTGGCCGCCCTTGCGGCGGCGAAGCTTTGCCCGGACGCCGCCGGCTATATGCTGGCCTCCCATGTCTCCAAGGAACCGGCGGCCCATCTGGTACTGGAAGAACTGGGGCTTTTCCCCTTCCTTACCGCGAACATGTGCTTGGGAGAGGGAACCGGCGCTGTGGCGGCTCTGCCCATCCTGGATATGGCCCTGGCCGTGTATGAGGGGATGAGCACCTTTGAGGACATTGCGGTGGAGGCTTATCAGCCTTTATCCGAGTAGGAGGAAACTATGCTGACCATGATCATTGGCGGCGCCGGAAGCGGAAAATCTCAGTATGGGGAGGAGCTGCTTCAAAACTGCGGCTGCGAAAGAAAAATTTACATCGCTACCATGCTGCCCACAGGGGAGGAAAGCCATCAGCGGATCCTGCGCCACCGGGCCCAGCGGGCGGGAAAAGGTTTTGAAACTATAGAGTGCTTTACCTCGCTGGCAAAACTTCGCCTTCCAGCAGGGTGCGGGGTGCTGTTAGAGTGTGTGGGGAATCTGGCGGCCAATGAGCTCTACTTCCCCCAGGGCGCGGGGAATCTGGCGGCAGAGGCCATCACAACTGGGGTGGAAAACCTCTGCCGCCAGGCAAAAGAGGTTATAGTGGTCACAAACGATGTCTTTTCTGACGGAATCGACTATGATGAGGGTACCGAAGCCTATCTGCGGGTGATGTCCCAGGTCCATGCCTGGCTGGCCCGGCGGGCCGATCAGGTGGCAGAGGTCGTCTGCGGTATCCCCATCATCCACAAGGGAGGGGAGAAACAGTGAAGAATCTTTGGGACTGTTTGGTGGTGGCTTTTTCCACCTACAGCGCCATCCCCATGCCCCAGGTTCAGTGGAGCCAGAGAAATATGCGCTACGCCATGTGCTTTTTCCCTCTCATCGGACTCATTATCGGGGCGCTGCTTTTGGGATGGGCACAGCTTCGGAACCTGGTAGGCATCGGCCCTCTGCTTTTTGGCGCGGTGGCCACAGTACTGCCCCTTCTCGTCACAGGGGGGATCCATCTTGACGGCTTTTGCGACACCTGTGACGCCTTAGGCTCCCACCAGCCCCGGGAAAAGAAGCTGGAAATTCTCAAAGACTCCCATGCGGGGGCCTTTGCCCTCATGGGCTGCGGCGCCTACCTGCTCCTCTCCCTAGGACTGTGGAGCGAGATGGAGATGTATTTTCCCCAGCTTGGCGTCGTGGCTTTGGGATTTGTCCTGTCCCGGTGCCTCAGCGGGCTTTCGGTGGTCACCTTCCCCTGCGCGAGCCGGGGATTGCTGGCGGCGTTTTCCCAAAGCGCCCAGAAGAAAAGGGTGGCGGCGGTGATGCTCTGCCTGATCGTTCTCTGCGCTGCCGGCATGCTTTTGCTGGCTCCCTTAACAGGCGCATTGGCACTACTTGGCAGCAGCGGATGCTTTCTTTATTATTTTGTGATGAGCCGCCGTCAGTTTGGCGGCATTACCGGGGACCTTGCGGGATATTTTTTGCAGCTTTGCGAAATTGTGATATTAGCGGCGGTGGTCATCGCCCAAAAGCTCTGAAGGAGGAAGCGGAATGCGTCTGATTGTGGGAGGCAGGGGCCAGGGAAAGCGGGCCTATGCCCTTCAGCTTGTCGGCTGCGGGGAAGAGGATGTAGCGGATGGGGGAAACTGCTCCCTTCAGGATATCTGCCGCTGCCGGATTTTTGACGGGCTTCACCGGTGGGTGCGCCGGGAGCTGGAAGCAGGACGGGATCCGTGGCCGGCACTTGTGGAAGCTATGGAGAGCAATCCGGATATGGTCATCCTCTGCGATGAAGTTGGCTGCGGAATTGTGCCCATAGAACCTTTCCAGCGCCAGTGGCGGGAGGAAACCGGACGGATTTGCTGTAAGCTGGCCCAGCAGGCCCGGCAGGTACAGCGGGTATACTGTGGCATTGCCGCCACCCTCAAGGAGGAGAAGCGTTGAACATCTATCTTTTGCGCCATGGGATGACCCAAGGCAATCTGGAAAGACGATATATCGGGCGCACTGACGAGCCTTTGTGCGAGCAAGGCAGGCTGTTGGCACAGGGGCTTGGAGTCAGGCTGGAAAAAAGCGGTGTACAGGAGGTTTGGACAAGTCCCCTCCTCCGCTGCCGCGAGACAGCCTCTCTCGCCTTTCCGGGGCAGGATCAGCGGGTAGAAAATGACTTCCGGGAATGCGATTTCGGGGAGTTTGAGTATAAAAACTACGAAGAACTCAAAGAAAATCCTCGGTATCAGAGATGGCTTTCCTCTGGAGGGACGCTGCCCTTTCCCGGCGGGGAGAGCAGGGAAGACTTTTGCGTCCGCTGCCGCAGGGCTTTTTCCAGAGCGGTGGAGACGCTTCAGACAAGGGGGATTGAGCGAGCGGCATTTGTGGTTCACGGCGGCACCATCATGGCCATCCTCTCCGGGTTTGGACAGCCGAGACAGGATTATTACCACTGGCAGGTGGAAAACTGCGGCGGTTATCTGGTGGAGCTTGGCCGGGGAGGGCTGGTGGCAGAAGGCTGCCGGATTGTAGAAAAAATCGGGGAGGAAAGGCCATGATGATTTCCCTCTACGCCCTGTGTTTGGGCTTTTTGCTGGACTTGATCTTTGGCGACCCCCACTGGCTGCCTCACCCGGTGCGGTTGATGGGAAGAGCGATCTCGGGCCTGGAAAAGGCCCTCCGACCTCGGTTTCCGGATACACCCCGGGGCAGAAGAAGCTCCGGCAGGGTTATGGTCATACTGGTGCTGTTTATTTTTACTGCGGCCCCTCTGGTCATTCTCCTCCTGTGCCAGCGGATTTCTCCCTTTTTACGTCTGGCGGTGGAGGCGGTGATGTGCTATCAGCTTTTGGCCGCCAGAAGTCTGCGGGACGAGAGTATGAAGGTGTATGACGCCCTTTGCCAAGACGACCTTCCTCTGGCCAGAGAGAAAGTTTCTATGATCGTGGGGCGGGATACCCAGAAGCTCAGCCGGGAGCAGGTGGCAAAGGCGGCGGTAGAGACGGTGGCGGAAAACACCTCTGACGGGGTGGTGGCGCCTCTGTTTTACATGGCTATCGGGGGCGGTGTCCTGGGATTTTTCTACAAAGCGGCCAACACGATGGATTCGATGGTGGGCTACAGAAATGAGCGGTACGAGGACTTTGGCCGGGCGGCGGCCAAACTGGACGATATTGTCAACTTTATCCCATCCCGGCTGTCGGCTCTTTTGATGATAATAGCGGCGGTACTGCCCGGCTACTCGGCCAAAGACGGATGGAGAATTTGGAGAAGGGACCGCTTTCAGCATAAAAGCCCCAACAGCGCCCAAACGGAATCGGTGTGTGCCGGTGCGCTTGGGGTGCAGCTGGCGGGGGACGCTTCCTATTTTGGCGTCCCGGTCAGAAAGCCCACCATCGGAGATCCCCTGCGGCCTGTGGAGGCCCAGGATATCCGGCGGGCCAACAGGCTGATGCTGACGACAGCGCTTCTTTCCCTGCTGTTTTTGGGCGGGGCCAAGGCGCTGCTGATCTTGGCTACAGGAGGATTTTGATGAAAACGATGATCCACGGCGGGGATATCTATTCGGCCAGAGAGCGATTTTCAGGGGAGATCTTAGACTTTTCCGCCAATATTAACCCCTTGGGGATGCCGGCTTCGGCAGTGGCGGCGGCAAAGAAAGCAATCGAGGAATGTGAACATTATCCTGACCCCCTGTGCCGGACTCTAACATCCGCCATTAGTGAGAAAGAAGGGGTATCCTCCTCCCAGGTGATCTGCGGCAATGGAGCGGCGGATCTGATTTTCCGGGCTGTGCTGGCATTGCATCCCCGGCGGGCATTGCTTCTGGCCCCTTCTTTTGCCGAGTACGCCCAAGCGCTGGCTGTCGTAGGGTGTGAAACATCCTGCCATTTTTTGCGGGAGCAGGATGGCTTTTCCCTCACCGCGGAGATTCTTCCCAAGCTGACCGCCGGCATCGACCTTCTCTTTCTCTGCAACCCCAATAATCCCACTGGGGAGGTCATCGAGCCTTCCCTGTTGGAAAAGATTCTCCGAAGGTGCCGGGAACAGGATATTTTTGTGATGCTGGATGAGTGCTTCTGCGATTTCTTGGAGGAACCTGAAATTTACACCCAGGTGGGACAGCTTGCCCAGTACCCCAATCTTCTCATTCTCAAGGCCTTTACCAAGATTTATGCCATGGCTGGACTGCGGCTGGGATACGCCCTGTGCGGGGAGAAGATGAGCCGGGCCATGGAGCGATGCGCCCAGCCGTGGAGCGTCAGCATCCCGGCCCAGGCGGCGGGTCTGGCTGCTCTGGAGGAAAAGGATTATCTGATCCGGACAAAAGAGCTAATCCGTACCCAGAGAAAGGGCTTAAAAGAGGGGATTGCCTCCCTTGGATGGCAGGTCTATGGCTCCAAAGCCAATTTCGTCTTCTTTAGAGCCCCGGGACAGGGGAACCTCAAAGCCCGACTGGAGGAGAAAGGCATTTTGATCCGTGGATGCGGCAATTATCCGGGCCTGGATGAAAGCTATTACCGGGTGGCGGTACGCTCGCCCCGGGAAAACCAGATGCTGCTGGCGGCGCTGAAAGAACAGGCGCAAAACTAGAGAAAAGGAGGGGATATCTTGGGCGCGGTCATGGTCATTGTAGACGGCATGGGGGATATTCCCTCTTTTTATCCGCCGGAGCTTGTCCAGATGGGAAAGCGGGGGGCTTACGGCGCCTTTTGCACCTGCCCTCAGGGCTTTTCTGTGGACACCCTTCCCTGCGTTTTGACCCTGCTGGGAGTTTCATCTTCCCGTATCCCCCAGGGACGTGGGGCGTTGGAGGCAGCCGCCCGAGGCATCCCTCTCGCGCAGGGAGAAGCAGCTTTCCGCTGCAACCTGGTAACGCTGGATGGGGAGGGACACCTTGCCTCCTCCTGCGGGGAAGGGCTGACGGCAGCGGAGAAAAGGCGGGCTTTTACCCTGGCAGCACCGATTTTCCGAGAGGCTGGGATGCAGTTTTTCCCCTTGGAGGATTACCGGGCTCTGGTGATTGTGAAAGCGGATCCGCGGGAGCTGAAGAACATCCGTACCTATCGCCCCCACGCACATTTGGGAGAGCCGCTGTCCGCCCTGTTGCCCAGAGGAGGGGGACTGGCGGAGCGTCTCGCCGTTTGCGGAGCCAAAAGCCAAAAGGCGCTGGCCCCTCTGGGCCATGGGGCGGTCCTCCCCTGGGATGGGGCAGGCGCTCCCAGCCTTCCTCGATTTTCTTCCCTCCACGACTTAAAAGGGGCGGCTGTTTGTCGCACCGATGTGGTGCAGGGGCTGGCAAAGGCGATGCAAATGGACCTGTTTGTCCCAAGCCACGCCACAGGGGATGTAGACACCGACCTGGCGGAAAAAGCCGGTATGGCAGCCCGGCTGTCTGAAGCGTATGATTTTGTTCTGCTGCATCTCAACGGAGCGGACGAGGCCTCCCACCGGAGAAACCGGGAGGAAAAGGAAAAATTTCTCCGCCGGGTAGGGGAGCAGGTAGTTAGTCCCCTCCTCCTGCGAGAAGAACTGCCGCTGCTGGTCTGTTCGGACCACAGTACCATGGCTGCCACAGGGGAGCATAGGTCTCACCCACAGCCCTTTTTCCTGCGAAAAATGGGGGTCAAAGGAAACTTAGGGCTGCTCTCGGGAAAAAGGGCTGTGGAGCTTGTGACAGAGCAAAGGAAAGGGGAATGAACGAGTGGCGAAAGCGATTATGATCCAAGGAACCATGTCCAATGCCGGAAAAAGCCTGGTGGCGGCGGGGCTTTGCCGTGTGTTTCATCAGGCAGGATACCGGGTGGCGCCCTTTAAGTCTCAAAACATGGCCCTCAATTCCTTTATCACTGCGGAGGGGCTGGAAATGGGAAGAGCCCAGGTGATGCAGGCCCAGGCGGCGGGAATAGAGCCGTCGGTGCTGATGAATCCCATCCTTCTCAAGCCCACCGGGGAGATGGGTTCTCAGGTGATTGTAGGAGGCAAGCCGGTGGGCAACATGACGGCGGCGGAATACTACCAGCGCAAGAAAGAGATGATACCCGCCATTTTACAGGCCTATCACGCCTTAGAAAGGGAATATGACATCCTTGTCCTGGAAGGGGCTGGAAGTCCAGCGGAAATTAACCTGAAAGCTGACGATATTGTCAATATGGGGATGTCCAAAATGGCCAAAGCGCCGGTGCTGTTGGTGGGCGACATCGACCGGGGCGGCGTTTTCGCCTCCCTGGTGGGCACCATGCAGCTGTTGGAGCCGGAGGAAAAGAAGCTTGTCAAAGGCGTTATCATCAACAAATTCCGGGGGGATAAGGAGATTTTAAAGCCCGGTCTTGTAATGCTGGAGGATTTGATCCATCGCCCGGTTGTAGGGGTGCTGCCCTATCTGCACCTGGATATTGACGACGAGGACAGCCTGTCCCAGCGGCTGGAGAACAAGGAGCAGGGGCTCATCGATATTGTGGTGATCCGCCTGCCTCGGATTTCCAACTTTACCGATTTCGGCCCCTTAGAGCGTATCCACGGTGTACAGGTGCGCTATATAGACAAGGTACAGCAGCTGGGCAATCCTGACGCTGTGATCCTCCCAGGCACCAAAAACACCATGGAGGATCTCCTCTGGATGCGGCAGAACGGCTTGGAGGCGGCTGTGAAAAAATTCGCTCAGAGGGGAGGAATTGTGCTTGGCATTTGCGGCGGCTATCAGATGCTGGGACAAACCCTGAGAGATCCCCACGAGGTGGAATATGGCGGGCAGATGTACGGCATGGGCCTGCTCCCCATGACCACCGTCTTTGGAAGAGAAAAGGTACGCACCCAGGTGCAGGGCCGTTTGCTGCGGGTGCATGGCCCTCTAGAGGCGTTGAGCGGCTGCCCGGTGGAGGGCTATGAAATTCACATGGGCCAAAGTGATGTGCCGTGGCTTCGGGCTCTGTGCCGGATTGAGAGATGCAACGGGAAAAAGGCGGAGAAAACCGACGGCTGTTCTTCCGGATCGGTTTATGGCACCTATCTCCATGGCTTCTTTGACCGGACAGAGGTGGCCAGCGCTTTTGTGGGAGCCCTCTGCCGCAGAAAAGGACTGCCGGCAGAGACAACGGTCATGGACGCAGCGGCTTATCGGGAACAGCAGTATGACCTGCTGGCCGATGCGATCCGCGAGAATTTGGATATGGAGTGCATCTATGATATCCTGGAAAAGGGGATAGAAGAATGAATTTAGAAATGGAGCATGTGCTGCCGCAGGACATCGAGCGGCGCAGCATGGAGATCATCGCCCAGGAGCTGGGAGACAGACGGTTGGATGACGCAAACGCCGATGTCATCAAACGGGTGATTCACACCACGGCAGATTTTGACTACGCGGATACCCTTTGTTTTTCTCCATCGGCGGTAGAAAAGGCAAGAGCGGCCCTGCAACGGGGCGCGGACATTGTCACCGACACCCAGATGGCCAAAGCTGGCATCAATAAACAGCGCTTAGGGAATCTAGGCGGGCAGGTCCACTGTTTTATGTCTGATGAGGATGTGGCAAAGGCCGCCAAGGAGCAGGGAACGACCCGCGCCGTCGCCAGTATGGATAAGGCCCTTTCCCTTCAAAAGCCGCTGATTTTCGCCATCGGCAACGCGCCCACAGCCCTCATCCGCCTGTATGAGCATATCCAGGAGGAACGTATCCGGCCGGAGCTTGTCATCGGCGTGCCGGTGGGCTTTGTCAACGTGGTCTACGCCAAAGAATTAATTATGCAGGCGGATGTCCCCTTTATTGTGGCCCGGGGCAGAAAGGGCGGCAGCAATGTAGCCGCCGCCATCGTCAATGCCCTGCTCTATGGCATGGGAAAAAGATAGAGGATTTTTCTTGTAAGTTTCATATAAACATGCTATGATGTAGACATACATCGATAATTTCATAGGAAAAACGACAAAAGCGAATGGGAAGTCGGGTGTAAGTCCCGCACAGTCGCCGCTGCTGTAACTGTCCGCCATCGGGGTCCGCTATGATGCCACTGGAGTAATCTCTGGGAAGGCGCAGGCTCTGGACAGAAGTCAGAAGACCGGCTTTTGTTTGTTTGGAAGAATCTTTCGGTGAAAAAGAGCCTGCCAGTTTTTAAAATCAAAGCCTGCCCCCTTGGATAGGCTTATCTTCTGGTGTCCTGCTTTTCATGGAAGCAGGGCTTTTTTATTGCAAAAAGCCTTGGGATGCCGGCGCATGGGGGAGATGGCTTTGTGGGGAAATTAAGACACAGCGAGCGGGGTTATTTGCATGAAAAAGAATCAGACAAACCAAAAGCCCGGCGGCTTGGAGGAGGACAGCATCCGGAGCTATCGGACAAAAAGACGGCGCTGTCTTGTGATCGGCGTCCTGCTTCTGGCGGCCATTCTGCTGCTTTTGGTGGCATTTGTAGGGATGGGAGCCATGAACCTGGGATTTGCTGAGACCTGGGATATCCTCTTGGGGAAAATTACAGGGGATGCCGGACGTCTGGCAGCCCATGGAGCCAACGAGGTAGCCGTTGTCTGGGAAATCCGGCTGCCCAGAATCTTATGCGGTATCCTGGTGGGCATGGGACTTTCGGTGGCGGGGGTGATTTTTCAGTCCCTGCTGCGCAACTCTTTGGCCGATCCCTACACCCTGGGCGTTTCCACCGGAGCGGCTTTTGGGGCGTCTCTGGCCATTTTACTGGCCCTGACCGCGGGCATTGTGGTTTCTACCACAGCTATGGCTTTCCTTTTTGCTTTTCTCACCCTTGTGGTGGTCATCCTCATCTCCAAGAAAGGGGGAGGGATCGCTTCCTCCAACCTCATTATCGCCGGAATCATTGTCAGCGCTATCCTCTCTTCCGGGCTGAGCTTTATGAAGATGGTGGCCGGCGAGGATGTCAGTGCCATCGTTTTCTGGCTCATGGGGAGCCTTGCCTCCCGGGAATGGGGCGACGTGGCCATTGTAGCGCCGGTGGTGCTGTTGGGAAGCCTCATTGCCTTTGGATTTGCCGGGGATCTTAATGTGATGGTGCTGGGTGATAAGAGTGCCCGGAATTTGGGGGTCAACACCGGCCGGATCCGGCTGCTCTACCTCATTTTAGGCTCCTGTATCACGGCGGCCTGTGTCGCAGTCAGCGGCATTATCGGCTTTGTCGGGCTGGTGGTGCCCCATATGCTCCGCTTCTGGCTGACGTCGGATAACCGCCTCCTGCTGCCCCTTTCAGGGCTATTGGGAGGGCTGCTGCTTTCGGTCGCGGATAACGCCACTCGGCTTCTCTCGGTCAGTGAGGTGCCGGTGGGAGTTCTCACCACCCTCATCGGCGGCCCGTTTTTTATCTATGTCTTTATCAAACGGCGGGGCGGACAGGGGGTGTTCTGATGACGCAGACGGAAAAAGAGCTGCTGCGGGCCCAAAATATCAGCTTCTCCTATGGGGAACGGCAGGTGCTTTGGGACATTAGCTTTTCGGTGGAGTCCGGGCAGTATGTATCTCTTATCGGGCCTAACGGCAGCGGAAAAAGCACCCTCTTTGAGATCCTGTGCGGCAACCGCCGGGCCCAGGAGGGAAATGCCTACTATAAGGGGCGGGATATCTATGAAATGGATATCCGGGGCAGAGCCCGCCATTTGGCGGTCATCCATCAGAATGAGGGCATCAGTTTCCCCTACACCTGCATGGAAATGGTCCTTTTGGGGCTGCATCCCCACAGGGCCCGATTTGAGCGGATGGACGACCAATCCCTGCGGCAGGTGACAGAAATCATGGAGCGCACCGGCACCCTCCCCTTTGCGGAGAAGCTGGTGACCCAGCTATCTGGGGGAGAGATGCAGCGGGTGGCGCTGGCCCGGGCATTGGCGCAGCGCCCGAAGCTTCTTTTGATGGACGAGGCCATGTCCGACATGGATATCAGCGTCAAGATGCAGATGATGGCGCTGATTAAAAACTTGGTACGGACAGAAGGCTTGACGGTGATCGGCATCCATCATGACCTCAATCTGGCCTACCGCTATAGCGACCAGGTACTGGCGCTGCGGGAGGGCCGTCTGGTGGCCCAGGGAAAGCCGGTGGAAGTGATGACGGAATCTTTTTTTCAACAGGTATTTGATGTACAAGCCGAAGTGTATCCGGGAAAGGGCTTCTTTATTTTATAGATGAAAGCCCCATGACAAGAAAGGAAAGAACAATGAAAAAGTTAGCACTGATTTTGATGAGCCTGCTTGTGTGCCTCGGGCTATTTGCGGGATGCGGGACCCAAGACGAATCCACCAGTAATACGGCTGGAGATAGCAGCAGTTCTTCCTCCCAGGAAAATGGGAGCAGCGAGGCGGTACAAAAGGGTGACCCGGATAAAAAGGCGATTTTGGTGGTCAGCTTCGGCACCAGCTATAATGATACCAGGGAAAAGACCATCGATGCCATCGAGCAGGAAATTGCCGACGCTTTCCCTGACTATGAAGTGCGGCGGGCTTTTACCAGTCAGACCATCATCGATAAGCTCAGTGAGCGGGACGGTCTGGAAATCGACAATGTGACCGGGGCTATGGAGCGCCTTGTGGACGACGGTTTTGGCACCGTTATCTGCCAGCCCACCCATGTGATGAACGGGCTGGAATACGACGACATGGTGGCGGAGGTCAGCGCCTTTGCCGGCAATTTTGAGACCCTTAAATTCGGCACGCCGCTGCTTAACTCCGCTGAGGATTACCAGTTGGTGGCGCAGGCGTTGGTGAAAAATGTCCCCACAAGTGAGGATGATGAGGCGGTAGTCCTCATGGGCCACGGTACGGAACATTTTGCCAACGCCGCCTATGCCGCTTTGGACTATACGCTTAAGGATCAGGGCAACAGCCAGTATATTGTGGGCACAGTGGAATCTTATCCGGGACTGGAGCAGGTGCAAAAGCAGGTAGAGGCGCTGGGGGCAAAAAAGGTAATCTTGGCGCCGCTGATGATTGTGGCGGGAGATCACGCCACCAACGACATGGCCAGCGATGAAGAGGGTTCCTGGAAGATGGAGTTTAAAAAAGCGGGCTATGAGGTGGATATTGTCCTCAAGGGTCTGGGCGAATATCCTGAAATCAGGAAAATCTATGTCAGCCACGTCCGGCAGGCCATCGATGGGGAATAATTTTGCATTCTAACAGCAGATAGGAGAACTTATGAGACATCTTTTCAAAAAGGGTTTGGCAGTGCTCTTAGCGGCGGTTTTGTCCTTTGGAGTTCTGACAAGCTGCGGCACAGATCAAACATCAGGGGAAACCTCCCAGACCTCCGCTTCCCAGCAGGGCGGGGAGGCGGCCATCAGCTTTACCGATGACGAGGGGCGGGAGATC
Source organism: Zongyangia sp. (assembly GCF_965361945.1). Lineage (NCBI taxonomy): Bacteria > Bacillati > Bacillota > Clostridia > Eubacteriales > Oscillospiraceae > Zongyangia > Zongyangia sp. The sequence continues at coordinate 25,549 of NZ_CBDTOK010000096.1, forward strand.
CGGCTGGATCAGCCCTGTGAGAGGATCATCTCCCTTTACAGCGCCCATACAGAAAACCTGTTTTCTCTGGGTGCGGGAGAAAAGGTCATCGGCGTCAATGACACCTCTGTCTATCCTCCGGAAGCGGCTTTCTTGGACGTTTACGATTATGAGTCGGATCCGGAAAAGGTCATCGCCGCCCAGCCGGATCTGGTGCTGATCCGCCCCTTTATTACGAACAAAGCCCCTGATTTTGTCAAGGCAATTGAGAAGGCGGGAATCACGGTAGTTTCCCTTTATCCCGAAAGTTTCGACCTGTTCGATGAATATATCACCCATTTGGGCGCCTTGGTAGGGGAAGAGGAGACGGCTAAGGAGAAGCTGGAGGAATTTCATCAAAACTTGGACGAGATTACCCAGCTGACCTCCACTCTCACCCAGAAGCAGAAGGTGTTTTTTGAGTCCACCGAGGTGAATTTGCGCACCATTACCCCGGATTCCATGCCGGCTCACGCCATCGCCCTGGCAGGCGGGGAGAATGTGGCCCAGGATGTAGAGCCTGTGAAGGAGGGCAGCTCCATCGCCCCCTTTGGGGAGGAGCGCGTCCTCTCTTTGGCGGATGAAATCGACGTCTATGTCTCCCAGAGCGGCGCCATGAACGCAGGGGGAACGGTCCATAGCATCTCCATCCGCCCGGGATTTGACACCATCAAGGCGGTGAAGGACGGCCGGGTTTACCTCATCAATGAGAAGATCATTTCCTCCCCTACCTTCCGCTTTTATAAAGGGGTGCGGGAGCTGGCGCGGTATCTCTATCCCGAGGTGATGGACAGCCTGGAAGATTATGAGACAGACCAGCCCGCTACCCGGCGGGATCTGGCCAACATTATGGTCAAAGCAGCCCATCTGCCCATCTATGTGACCTCCTCACGGTACTATCAGCAGGAGCACAAGGGCCATACCTATGGGCTCTTTGAGGATGTGGAGTGGACCGACCCGGATTTTGACGCTATAGAAACGGTGGTGGTTTCTGGCTATTTGGACTGGGAGAAGGACGGGGAAAAGGAATATTTTCGTCCGGAGGATCCGGTGACCCGGGAGAAGCTGGCCCAGGCGATTTTCCTCATGGGGGACTTTGAGGGGAAGGACGCAACGCCTATCCAGGATTTGGAGGAGTGTGAAAACCAGAACATCGTCCAGATTATGGTGGATAACGGTGTGTTTGCGCTGGCTGACGGCAACTTTGAACCCCAGCGCACAGTGACCCAGCAGGAAATTGTAGACGCCTTTTCCAAAGCGGGCCCGCTGGCCCAGGGAGAAGAATAAAATAGAGAGGGCAGGCTCAGATTTTTTGGGAGCCTGCCCTCTTTGCTTCATAACGGCTGACAGCTTTTCATATATTTCTACAAGGAAAATAAGGAGATACGGTGAAATATATGAAAAGACTCCGGGCTTTTTTGCTCAACGGCCTGATCCTAACCATTACATCGCTGCTGATGAGCAGCATTAGTGTCTGGTTTAATGTCTATTTGGGGAATAAAATCGGCAATGAGATGATGGGCGTCTTTCAGCTGATTATGTCGGTGTACGGCTTTTCCATCACCTTGGCGACAGGAGGCATTAATCTGGCCACTACCCGGCTGGTGGCAGAGGAGATGGGGAGAAGCGCGCATCCAAACCTCAAGAAAATCCTGCGCAAATGCCTTCTCTACAGTATTAGTTTTGGCACGGTGACGGCGGTTTTGCTCTATCAGCTGGCGCCCACCATCGGGCTGCAGATGCTCCAAAACGATCAGACCGTCCTGCCGCTGAAAACCCTGGCCATCAGCCTGCCTTGTATTGCCATGTCCTCGGTGCTTTCCGGCTACTTCACCGGGGTGCGGCGGGTGGTGAAAAACGCTTCCATCCGCATTGCCGAGCAGTTTGTCAAGATTTTTCTGACCATTGTGGGCTTGACGGTGCTCTCTCCCGGCGGGCTGGAGCAGACCTGTCTGTGCATGGTCTGGGCTGGCGTCATCTCGGAAATTTTCTCCTTCCTCTTCTCCTTTATTATGTACCAGATGGACGCTAAAAGGTATAAAAAGTGTGATCGGGCATCCCAGGGCATCACCCGCCGGATGTTCGGCATCGCTTTGCCGGTGGCCATGAGCGCCAATCTGCGCTCCGGCATCCTGACGGTGAAAAATCTGTTGGTTCCCATCCAGCTGCGGAAGTTCGGCGTCTCGGAGAGCGAAGCCTATGCGGCCTTCGGCGCCATCCATGGGATTGTGCTGCCGGTGATCCTGTTTCCCTCCGCCTTTTTATTCTCTTTTTGCGACCTGATCGTCCCGGAGTTGGCCGAATGCTTTGCCGTAGCCGACAACCTTAAGGACAATATCCGGATTAACTACATGGTGACCCGTATGTCCCAGATGACCCTGCTTTTCTCCATGGGAGTAGCAGGCATCATGTTTTGCTTTTCCACCCAGGTGGGAGAGCTGATCTCCAGCAGCGATGAAATCGGCCTTTATGCCGATTATATCCGGCTGCTTGCCCTAATTATCCCCATCATGTACTTTGATCACGCGGTGGACGCCATGCTCAAGGGGCTGGATGAGCAGCGAAGTTCCATGCGCTATAATATTATCGACTCCACCGGTACCCTGATTCTGGTCTGGTTTCTCCTGCCGGTTTCGGGAATTCAGGGCTATGTCTTTGTCCTTTACATGAGCGAGATTATCAACTTTGCTCTGAGCCTTCACAGGCTCATCAAGGTAACGAGCTTCCGGGTCAATCTCGCGGATACCATCTTAAAGCCAGCTTTGTGCATCGGCTTGGCTGTAGCTTTGCCGGCTTTGGGCATCCAGCTTATGCCGTCTTTGGATGCGCCCATCTTCCTCATCGCGTCTTCCGCCTTTTTGTACCTGATTTTGCTGTGCGTCACCGGCTGTCTGACGCCGGAGGACATCAAATGGCTCAAAAGCATCTTTGCCAAGTGATTCGCTCAGAAAAAAACTCTCTGTCAGCCGCTGGAAAGGGTGGTTTCGGCAGGACCTGCGCATTGCAAAATACGAAAAGCAGCAATGAAAAGCAGCCTTCCTTTTTCGGGAAGGCTGCTTTTCTTATACTTTCACATAGTTTGCGTTGGCGAAACCGGTAACCCCGTTATAATTAACACTGTACCAGTCCTTCCAGCGGCCGTAGACAGTGATGGGATTGCCGTTGTAGGCGTGAGCCACCACCTGGGAAGAGGTGGTGGGACGGGAACGGATGTTGAGGGATCCCTGGCCCACCGAAACAGTACCCTGGCGGACGGGCCCAGGGGCAATAAAGGGGAGACCAAAGTATTCTGTCAGAGAGAGAACCACATTCCGGGCGATGGCATTGATGTTATTTTTAATCCAATTGGCGTCCTCCACATTGTCGTGATAGGCAAATTCGATGAGCACAGCCGGGGCCTTGGTTTTGGTCACCTCGCCTAAGCTGGTTGTGGTCAAAGCCCGGACCCGGTCAGGCAGGGGATAGATGGCTTTTAAATTCTTGGCGATAATTTCGGCGGCCTTTTTGCCGTAGACGCTGCCCGGCGCATAGTAGACTTCCGCGCCCCGGACATTTCCTGCGTTGGCGGCAGGGGCGGCGTTGGAATGCAGCGCCACATGCAGATCGTAGTTGCCGGCGTTGGAGGCTCGGATGGAGGAGGCGGCGGTCATATCTGGGGTATTGCGGGTGAAGGCGATGCCGCTGGCACGCAGATAGGGTTCCATGGCATCGGCCACCAAATTCATGTAATACTCCTCTGTGCCTCCGGTGATATAGGGGTTCCACTCCTGGGTGGAAGGGCTTAGATAGATGCTGGGCATGGGGATCGCTCCTTCTGGCAGAATTTTGGATCATTCGGTGGTTTATAAACGCGGATACCCTATTTTATGTAAAAAAACCGACGGGGTGAAAATAAAAAGAAAAGGACCCCGTCAGGGGTCCCAGAGGAGGGAGAGATACAGTGAAAGTTACTGTTTCAGCTGAAAGGATTTGCAATCGGTGCACTGATCCTCTGTAGGATTCATCTCATGGGTACCAATGGTAACACAGTCAAGAGAGCAGTAGTTCTGCTGCTGGCAGTGATGCGCGCACTGCTGCACGGTACATTTAATGCTTTCGTTTGCCTGAAATTGGTTATTCATATTGACGGCCTCCTTAAATTTGCTTATGCTGGGATCAAAGGAAATGCCTCAAAGAGACCTCTCCTTTCCATTCCAGCTCTCCTTTATTCTGCCCATTGGCACCATACTCTATGCATATACCGCAAAAAAGCGGAAAACAATTTTAGGATAGGCCGGAGGGAGGGAGACCTGAAATCCGCAGAACAGCCAGGGATACACTTATCGACTCCTCTTGGCCCTCAAACTGAAAAGGCGATTGACTGCAAAGCTGCAAAACACAAGGGAGACAGGAGGGAAAGATCGCCTGCCCTGTTAAGGATAGGCTGTCACTCCCCGACTTATGGACGGATGTGGGAGAACCGGGCAGTATTTTTCCGTCTAGGGATAGGAAAAATACGGTATCGATTTGAAGGTGTGAGGGAAGATTTACTATATAGTCTGCGCGGTAGATACCGGGTGTCTGGAGCTGGATAGAGCCGTTATGATGGGATATTTCCGGAGAGACACAACCACTTTTGTCAAAGCGTATCGCTTCTTGGGGAGTTTCAATGGACAGGCCGCCAGTTTTATAGAAGTATCCATAATGATTTTTTTCTG
>NZ_CBDTOK010000097.1:0-8172 GCF_965361945.1 Zongyangia sp.
GCTCATCAGCGGGTCGGAGGCGACATTGAGCCCCACCTGCTTCATGGTGACCATGGCCCGGGCACCTGCATAAGCGGCGCCGGCGGCGGCTTCCATAGCGGCTTTTTCATTGACGGACCATTCTACGTAAATGTCGCCGGGATTGTGTTTGGCGACGGTTTCTAATATTTCAGTTGAGGGCGTTCCGGGATAACCGGACACAAAGCTGACCCCCGCGCCGATGGCGGCAAGGCCGATGGCTTCGTTGCCCATCAGGAATTGCTTTTCCAAATTGGTATCCTCCCCATCCAAAGTGATCTATGTGCTATTATACACGCAATTGCGGGCCCTTTCAACAAAAAAGCCCCCGGAGAGAGGACTTTTGGAAAAAGATGGGCGCCGGCACAGGGCTTTCTTCCATGAAAAAGAAGGCATCCGCCCTGGCAGAGCGGATGCGATATTTACAAACTAAGACTCTTTTTGAGCGGCCCGGGCATTGGAAATGCTGTAAAGGGAGATAACCAACATGACCAGGATGGCGCCGTAGAGGGCGTATTTGCCGGGCATTTCCCCCACAATGAGAAAAACCCAAATAGGGGTGAGGATGGGCTCAATCATGGTGGCAATAGAGGCGTTGAGAGCGCTGCAATGCTGAATGGCCAGCCCATAGAGGATATAAGGAATCCCCAGATGGACGCTGCCCATCATGATGACGGCGACAGTGCCCAGGGCGGTAAAGTGGGGCGGATAAATAAAGAAAAAGGGAATGCCGATGATGGTGGAGAAGAGGCAGCCCCAGAAGACGATGTGCAGGGGATTTACCTTGGCGCGGTTGTTGTAGATAAAGGAGATGGCAAAGAGGATGCCGCCGCAGATGCCAAGGATATTGCCCAAAAGGCTGCCGGCTTCCACCTTGTCAATGAAAAACAGGGCCACGCCCAGGATGGAAAAGATAACCACCAGGATATCCTTGCCCCGGGCCTTCTGTTTAAAGAAGATCACCGAGATGAGCAGGACATAAACAGGGCTCATGTACTGGAGGATGATGGCGTTGGCAGCGGTGGTCAGGCTCAGGGCGCAGACCGTTACCGTCATGACCGAGGCCAGAATCACTCCGCCGATGATGGCTTCCTTCTGGACGGAAATTTTGATTTTTTTGATGGCAAAATAGACTAAAATCGAAAGAACCGCGAAAATACCCCGGGCGGAATTGATGACGATGGGATGAAAATCCACCAGTTTAATCCAGGTGCCGGCAAAGCTCCACATAGCGGCGCAGATTACCAGCATGAGGGTAGCCTGACCCTGGCCCATGGTTTTTTGTTGCGGTAGTTGTGTGATGGTTGCTGACATGATACACTCCCCCATTTTATAAAACTCCTGTTTCAGTATAACAGAAATCTTTCCTTTCTCCTATCCATCAAAAGCGCTAAAAATATAGGGGAATTTTTTGCCAGCCACCTTTTCGCTAAAAAAACAGGCCCGGAACTATCAGAGATCCAGGCCTGTGAAACTATAGGCTCTCATGAAAATTGCCCAGGAAAGAGAAGTATTCCAGCTGGCTTTCCAGCTGCCCCAGCAGGGAGATCACCTTTTCATCCAGGATGGAACCTTCGAAATCAAAGTAGAACATAAACTCGAAATCCCTTCCGGGAATGGGGCGGGACTCCAGCTTGGTCAGATTGAGCCCTAAAACCGCAAAGCGGGTGATGATGTGGTATAGGGAACCGGCCTGATGGGGTAAAACCAGGCTGAGGCTGATCTTATCGGCGTCCCCGGTGCGGACAAAATCCCGGGTGATGATGATAAAGCGGGTGAAGTTAAAGTCGTTGTCCTGGACGCTTTCTTTCAGAATATGCAGCCCGTAAAGCTGGGCCGTCTCTTTGGAGGAGATGGCGGCCAAGGTATCATCAGAGGAATGGGCCACAAACTCCGCCGCCGCCGCGGTGTTGGAGAATACTTCCGGGGACATGTTGGGATATTGGGAGAAAAGGCCGAGACACTGGTTGATCCCCTGTTCATGGGAATAGACCTTGGTGACCTTTTGAAGGGGAATAGGCCCCTTGGCCACCAGGCAGTGGTCAATGCGCAGTTTTAGCGCCGCGGCAATGTAAAAGTTGTGCTTTTTCATCAGGTCATAGACGGCGCTGACACTGCCGGCGGAGGAATTTTCGATGGGCAGGACACCGTATTCGATCTCGCCGGATTCTACCGCGTCAAAGACATCCCCAAAGTGGGGATAAAAACGCAGGTCCGGCTGGGCAAACATCCGGCGCGCGGCAATAGAAGAATAGGCCCCCATGACCCCCTGGCATCCCACCTTGGCTTTCTGGGGAAGGACAAATTCCTCTTTGGCCCCCTCCCGCAGGGAGACCAGCTTGGAGTCGGCAGGAAGGTTCTGGGAATACTGGCTGGACTTGCTCAGATCCATCAGGGTGGTGAAAAGGACACGGCTCGCCCCTGCCAGCTTCGGGCCGGCAAGCTGGGCCACCCGGTCCAGCACCTGCTCCTCCCGCCCGGTGGCCAGCACCGGCACATGGTGCTCCCGCTTGTAGGCGGCTACCCCGTCTACAAGCTCCATCCGCTTTTGGAAGAGGGAGACGATCTGGCTGTCCACCTCGTCAATTTGGGTGCGAAGTTCTGTCAAATCCATGGTTTATCTGCCGCCTTTCTCCGTCAAATCCAGGGTAGGCGCCATATAGGCGTCCAATAACGCAATGGCCAACGCTGCTTCCACGCAGGGGACTGCCCTGGGGACAATGCAGGGATCGTGACGGCCGGTGATGGAAAGGGTGGTGTTTTCCTCTTTGATGAAATCCACCGTCTGCTGCTCAGCGCCGATGGAGGCGGTGGGCTTCACCGCCACCCGGAAAATCAGAGGCATGCCGGAGGAAATGCCGCCCAGGATGCCGCCGTGGTTGTTGGTCCTTGTTTTAATCTGCCCATTCTCATCGATATAGAAAGGATCGTTGTGCTCCTTTCCCGTCATACCGGCGCAGTCAAAGCCGCTTCCAAATTCAATGCCTTTGATGGCGGGGATGCCAAATACGATCCGGGAGATAACGTTTTCCAGCCCGTCAAACATGGGGGAGCCAAGCCCCGCTTTGATGCCTATTGCGCAGCACTCAATGGTGCCGCCCACCGAATCCAGATCCAGACGGGCCTTTTCTACCGCTTCCAGCATTTTGAGCTTGACAGGGTTCACAGTGACGGGGAAATCGGCGCTGGTGACAGCCTGCAGCTCTTCTGGAGTAATGTCCACCGGGTCAAAGGCGTTGTCCCAGACCCCGCCTAAGGAGAGAATGTGGGCGCCGATGGTGACCCCAAGCTGCTCCAGGGCCTGAAGGGCCACAGCGCCTGCGAAGCACAGGGGTGCTGTCAGCCGGCCGGAAAAGTGTCCGCCGCCCCGGTAGTCATTCTGGCCGTGATAGCGCAGATAACCGGTGTAGTCGGCGTGTCCTGGCCGGGCCTTGGACTGCATCTGTTTGTAATCCTGGGAGCGGGTATCAGTGTTGGAGATCACCGCACACAGAGGGGTGCCGGTGGTGTGCCCCTCAAAGAGGCCGGACACCACCTGGGGGATGTCCGCCTCCCGCCGGGCGGTGGAGTAGGTCTCTTTTTTAGGCGCCCGCCGGGCCATAAAGGCACCGACTTTATCCATATCGATGGGGATGCCGGCGGGGAGGTTATCGATGACCACGCCAATCTGGGCACTGTGGGACTCCCCAAAGATAGAAATTTTCAGGTTTTGATCAATCATGGATGACATGGCAGTTCCCTCCTAGTTTTGCAAATTCCTCAAAAAATGTGCCAAAAGATTTTTGGGTTGCCTGGGCTCCCCGGATGACCAAGGGATTTTTGCAGCGCAGGGCCGCAATGGCCATAGCCATGACGATGCGGTGGTCATTGTAGCCGTCTACAGCGCCGCCTTCCAGAGAGTCTCTGCCGGTGATGACCAGGCGGTCGGCATGTTCTTTGACCTTGCCGCCCAGTTTTCCCAGGCAATCGGCTACAGCGGCCAGGCGGTCGCTTTCCTTGAGCCGGAGCCGGCCGGCGTTATAGATGGTGGTCGTCCCCTGGCAGAAAGCCGCGGTGACCGCCAGAATGGGAACCAGATCTGGGATTTGGGAAGCATCGATGTCGATGGCGTGAAGCTGCCCAGCGGCTACACGTACATGATTGTCCCCTTCCTCTACTATAGCGCCCATCTGGGCCAATAGAGGAAAGATTTCCCTATCCCCCTGGAGGGAGCCGTGATCCAGCCCAAAGGTGGTTACCTCCCCGGTCAAGGCTCCGCCGCAGGCAAAGAAGGCGGCGCCGGAATAGTCCCCCTCCACGACACAGCTTTGGGGGAAAAAGCGCTGGTTCCCCGGAACCTGATAGCCGTCATCCTGCTCCTCTACCAGAACGCCAAAGTCAGCCAGCGCTTTCACGGTCAAATCCACATAGGGTTTGGATTCTAATGAGGTGGTCAGGATAATTTCGCTGTCCCCCGAAAGCAGGGGCAGTGCGAAGAGCAGCCCGGAGATATACTGGGAGCTGATGTTGCCGGGTAGATGAAATTTCCCCGGGGACAGCCTGCCGCTGAGGGAAAGGGGAAGGCTGTCAGAAGAACAGCGGACTCCATGACGGGAGAGAGCACGGGTCAAAACATCGATGGGCCGGCTGGGAAGCCTGCCCCGGCCGGTAAAGGTACAGGAAAGGCCAAGAGCGGAGGCCACGGGAAGGAGAAAGCGCAGGGTGGAGCCGGACTCATTACAGTCGATGACAGGCTCCTTGGTGGGAGAAAAACCGGTAAAAGTAACTGTGTTTTCCCCCTTTTTTAGGGAAAACCCCATGGCAGACAGGGCATCCACCGTGGCGGTGATGTCCGCCGACCAGCTGAGGTTGGAGACAGTACCGCCGCCGGAAAGGGCGCCGCAGATGAGGCTGCGGTGTCCCATGCTTTTGGAGGGCACTGCGGTGGTACTCCCATGCAGGGAGGAGGGGCTGATACATACATCCATGACTATCCCTCCACCCCCATAAACTTTGCAAGTCCTGCCAGGGACATTTTTTCTACGCTGGCCTTGCCAACCCGGTCCAGGACAATGAGGTTGAGGGTATCTCCGTCCATCTTTTTGTCACTGCCGCACATGCCGCAGAGGGTTTTGGTGTCCAGGGGAACGCTGACGGGAAGGCCGTAGCTTTCCAGGGTAGCGCGGACAGCGGCCGCATCTTCCGGCTTGATGAGGCCCTGAGCGGCGCAGGCATCACAGATGAGGGCCATGCCCACCGCCACGGCGTGGCCGTGGGTAATGCCGGTGTAGTGGTAGGATTTTTCAATGGCATGGCCTAGTGTGTGGCCAAAGTTGAGGATCATCCTGAGTCCGGTGTCATATTCATCCTGCTCCACCACCTCTTTTTTGATCTCGATACAGCGGTAGACCACGTCGAAGAGGTGTTCCTCCAAAAGGTGCTGGCGGAAGAGATCAAAAAGATGCTCATCATAAATCAGCCCGTATTTGACAGCTTCCGCCGTGCCGTCGGCGAAGGTTTCTTGGGGCAGGGTGGAGAGGGTGTTAATATCACAGAGGACCAGGCTGGGCTGCCAGAAAGCGCCTACCAGGTTTTTCCCTCCGGGGATGTCCACACCGGTTTTGCCGCCTACAGAAGAGTCAATCTGGGCTAAAAAGGTGGTAGGGATTTGGATAAACTTGATCCCTCTGAGATAACAGGCGGCGGCAAAACCGGCCAAATCCCCCACCACGCCGCCGCCTAGGGCAACTAAAAGGTCAGAGCGGGTAAAATGCTTTTCTGTGAGAAAATCAAAGATCTGGGAGACGGTGGATAGGGTTTTGGAGGGCTCTCCATTTGGAAAAATGAACTGAGAAACTTCAAAACCCGCCTCCTCCAGAGATTTTGCCACGGTCGCGCCGTAGAGGGGAAAGACAATATCATCGGAGATGACGCACACCCGTTTGGGCTGGCAGACCGACCGGAGGTAGGAACCGGTATCCGGGAGAAGGTTTCTCCCGATGAGGATGTCATAATCCCGGGAAGCGTTTATATGAATCTTTCTCATTGGTCACATTCCTCCTTGATGATTCTTCCCTCTTTGAGCAGGCCTCGCAGGGAAGCTTTGTCCCCCTGTGCCAATGCCTCCCGGTATTTTTTCAGGTTCTCCATGAGGGTATCCACCTCAAAGAGGAGGCTGTCCCGGTTGAGGAGGAACAGATCGCTCCACATTTCCTCGTTGAGCTTGGCCACCCGGGAAAGGTCCTTATAGCTGCCGGCGGAGAAGCCGTTATGTTTAGAGCAGCTGGGGCTTTTGACATAGGCGTTGGAGATGATATGGGGCAGCTGGGAGGTAAAAGCAATGATCCGGTCGTGGTCCTCTGGGGTGGTGACTACAAAATCGGTAAAGCCGATGGAACGGACCAGGCTTTCTAAGCTTTCCACAGCGGAGAGGGGAGCGTCCAAGGGGGTGACAATGTAACTTGCCCCCACAAAAAGGCTTTCCACCGAACCCTTGTAGCCGCAAATTTCCCGCCCTGCCATGGGATGGGAGGGAAGGTAGATGAAAGGGAGGGGAATATCCTTGAGGCTGTTTACTACATAGCTCTTGACGCCGCAGATATCGGCGACAATACTTCCCTTCTGAAAGCACTGTAGGTTTCCTTTGATAAACTCCACTGTTTGTACGGGAAACAGGCAGATAAAGGACACAGCGCATTCCTTGAGAAACTCCGGCGTTTCATAAACCTCGTCCACCGCCCCGTCCCGCTTCGCGCTGGCCCGGACTTCAGGGTCCAAATCCAGGCCAAGCACCGTGTGATCGGTGTAGCGTTTCAGCGCCTTGGCCAGGGATGCGCCCATCAGGCCCAGGCCTACGATTCCTATTTTCATGCTTACCCCATCTTTCTGCCGGTGTAGGCGACCAGGTTGCGCAGAGGCACCATCATTTCATCAAACTGATCGGGAGTCAGGCTCTGGGGCCCGTCGGAAAGGGCTTTGGCGGGATTGTTGTGCACCTCAATGATAAGGCCGTCGGCGCCGCAGACCACCGCCGCCTTGGAGAGGGGTTCTACCAGCCAGGTGATGCCGGTGGCGTGGCTGGGGTCCACCACTACGGGAAGGTGGGATTTCTGTTTCAGGATGGGAACGGCAGAGATATCCAGGGTGTTTCTGGTGAAGGTCTCAAAGGTGCGGATACCCCGTTCGCAGAGAATCACGTTGGGGTTGCCGCCTGCCATAATATATTCGGCGCTCATGAGCAGCTCTTCCAGGGTGTTAGCCAGCCCCCGCTTGAGGAGGATCGGCTTTTTGGACTTGCCCAGCTCCTTGAGCAGCTCAAAGTTCTGCATGTTCCGGGCGCCTACCTGAATCACATCCACATCGTTAAAGAGATCCAGATGGGCGATACTCATGATCTCGGTGACAATGGGCATGCCGGTTTCCTTTTTGGCTTCCAGCAGGTACTCAATGCCTTCAGCCCGCAGCCCCTGGAAGGCATAGGGGGAGGTGCGGGGCTTGAAAGCTCCACCCCGGAGCATAGTAGCTCCTGCCGCCTTGACCCGACGGGCTACCTCCAGGATCTGCGCCTCGCTTTCCACCGAGCAGGGGCCGGAGATCACATGGAATTCATCCCCGCCCAGCTTGCGCCCGTTGATATCGATGACCGTATTGTCTGGATGGAATTTCCGGTTGGCGTTTTTATAGGGCTCCTGAACCCGGGTGACGTTTTCCACAATATCCACCGCGCGGATGGAATCAATGTCGATTTTGGAAGTATCGCCAACCAGCCCCAGAATGGTGGTGTGGGAGCCTTTGATGATGCTGGCTTTCACCCCCATCAGTTCCAGCCAGCCCAAAAGCTGGTCAACCTTTTTTTCTTCCGCGTGTTCTTTGAGAATGACTACCATAATTTTTACCCCCGTCTCAGTTTGATTTGCAGCGTTTGAGGAGAAAGAAAAAAACCGGTGCTTTTGTCACCAAAAGCACCGGTATGTTTTCATCCGTTTCGTATCCAGGATTTTATCCCATCTACACAGCAATTGGCAACATCTTTTTTTCCAAAGCAAAAAAACCTGCGCTAAAATAAAAGCCCAAGCTCATAAAGAAGAAAAAGAATTTCTTTGTCATTGCTTTGATAGAAGCAGCCATTTGCGTACCTCGAACATTCTGAAAGTTTCTTTGTGTATGATATTAAAC
>NZ_CBDTOK010000098.1:0-10993 GCF_965361945.1 Zongyangia sp.
TGAGCAATGGGATATTGAGAAGCCCCTGCCTGCTGAAGGTAAGGATTGCAGAGGGTATTCCCTTCCCCATTGCCTGCAAGGTGTAGCTAATCAGGAAGTTCACCGAAGTCAGTGGAACGGCCAGGCACGCAATCCTCAAAAACTGGGCTCCCAACGTGCTGGTCTGTTCCTCTGGGATAAACAAATGCAGAATTTGTGGCGCAAAGATGGCAAAGCAGGCCACAAAACAGGCGGACATTACAAGGGCTGTCTTCCAGGAAAACACGGAAACATGGCGCATTCGCTGATAATTTTTTGCCGCAAAATTATATCCTACCAGGGGCATAAAGCCCTGACATAGCCCCATGGAGACGTTCAGCGGGAACTGGTCAATCCGTTTGACAATGCCGTAGGCTGCTACAGGAATATCCCCATATCCGGAGGCGAGACGCACCATCACCATGTTGGAAGCGTTTCCCAAAGCTGTAGCCAACGCAGAGGCCAGTCCCACCGAAAAGACTGGGCCGGTGAACCGGAAAGTAAAATTTTTTGGATGAAGGGACACTGCCGTTTTATTTCCGAGACGGAGGTAGCAAACAACAAAAAATACGACAGAGGCAGCATTGGAAAATGCTGTGGCAATAGCGGCCCCTGTTACATCCATATGAAAACCGAAAATCAGAATCGGGTCTAATACCACATTGAGGATACCGCCAAACATCATCCCGGCACTGGCTTGTCGAGCATGTCCCTCACTGCGCAGCAGATGGCCCAATGTCAGGCTAACCATGGTGGAAATTCCGCCCAATACCACCACCCAAAACAGATAGCTTTCCGCATAACCATAGGTGCCTGAGCTCGCCCCTAAGAAATACAAAAGTGGATTACGGGTAAAGTAGGTTACCATAGAAAAGATCAAGGTAGCCGCTGCCCCTCCCCACACACTGAATGCGGCTACATGTTTGATATCTCTGTGGTTTTGGGCGCCCAGCATCCGGGAAATCAGGCTACTTCCTCCTAGGCCGAATAAGTTGCCCAGCGCGGTGAGCAGGTTAAACCACGGTGACACCAGGGATACTGCCGCCACCATGGTGGGATCTCCAATCTGGCCTATAAAAAAGGTATCAGCCAAATTATAGATCATCGTTACTACCTGACTAATGATGGTGGGAATTGCCAATGTTGCCACCGCTTTCGGCACCGGCATTGATTCAAATAGATACTTTTCCGTTTTTTCCTCCATAGCTTGTACAACCCCTCTTTCTGATTGCGGCAAAGAACAAAGGCAAACCCCTCCCGACAGATACGGGAAGGGTTGCCTGTTTATTTTTATATTCCCAAAGCGAATGTCAGCTTCGGCCTGAAGCGCTTTCAAAGATTCCCGACAGCCATTGATCGTAGGTGGGGATCCAGCCGCCATCTGCTCCAAAGCCGTGAGGCATGTTGTCGAGTTGCAGCCGCTGTACCGAAACACCGGCCTCTTCCGCTGCATCGGCATTTGCCAAAAACTGCTCATAGAATGGATCACGGGTACCATAGCAGTAAAAAGTAGGAGGCAGATTTCCGGACCGCAGCAATGCTACGTCGGTGGTTCCAACGCTCAGCCGTCCATAAAAGGAGTAGATCATGCCACAAGCCGACGCGTCGGCAGAAACAGCGTCAAGGTCGTCCGGTACATAGTCTGGATCCAGCGCTGTGCCGTTGACCTGCCCATCAAAATTCAGCAGCATCTCGCCGCTTAAGATCCCACCGGCGGAAAAGCCCATAACAGCAATGTCCTCTTCATCTATGCCATATTCACTGGCGTGGGCCCGGACAAATCGAACGGCACGGGCCAGATCCAACGCGCCTTCCCGTTGGGTATAGGGCCGCAAGCGATAGTCTACTACAAAGCTCTGATATCCAAGCTGGCTTAAGGCTTCCGCTACATCTATGCCTTCCGGATGGTCGCTGCGAAACTGAAATGCTCCGCCAGGACAGATCAGGACTGCACCCTTGATCTCTGTTCCCTCTGGTACCGGGAAGCTGGTGAGATAGGGGCGGAAATCCGGGTCATCTGAGTAGTTGCCATTGTTGACCGTATACTCTGTGGTGGCAGGAACATTGCCTTCCTCCCACAGATATAGGACCTGCTGAGCCTGGGGAGTTACAGTGGCAGTGGCTACCGTATTGCCATCGCCGTTCTCAGGAACAAATTCCTCGTCAGACAGCTCCAGTCCCTGGGCCCATGCTTTGATTTCCTCCTCCCCTGTGTCTTCGGAAAGCAGCAGAACCGTCTCTCCCAAAAGAGCACCAGGCTGCAGCTGTGAAATTGCGGAGAGAATTTCATTGGAATCATTTCCATCTCCAGCTACAAAGGGGAAAATCGTTCTTGCGCCAAAATCATTCTCCCCAAGAAAATTCTGTATGGTTTGCGGCAGGGTACTGTCTTCGGCGGAAAATCCCAGCAAAACAAATTCGTAGGTAGAGAAATCTTTCTCCGTTTCTTCCTCAATGGGGAACAGATCGCCGCCTACCGTTTCCCCCAGCAGTATGGCCGCTTGCTCTAAGGCATCGCCATCCTTTGCTGGGGCGTAGGCAACAAGAATATTGGAATGGCTTTGCTGCTGGGTAGCGCCCGCCCCATCCGAGGAGGGGGCAGCCGATTGGGAGGAGGAGGTCTCCCGTGTTGTTCCGCATGCAGCCAGTCCAAGTATCAGGATAAAGGCCAAAAGAATGGCCAAGATTTTTTTCAAAAGTAGCGCCTCTTTTCTTTTATAGGCCCAGGCCATCCACCCAGGATTGTACTTCCTCTGCGCTTACATTGGAGGAGAAGCGCTGTCCTTCCAGCCAATTGCCGGTTCCGGCCATATCCGCTAACAGCTGCCCGCTTTCGCCAAGGCCAGAGCTGGTAGAGGTGCAGAAGGGGATCATTGTTTTTCCGGTAAAGTCATTGGCTTCGATAAATGTGTCTACCGGCCAGGCCGCAATGCCCCACCAAATGGGATATCCAATAAACACAGTGTCATATTCTTCCCAATTCTCGACGGTATCGGCCACAAGTTCTACATCCCGATCATCAGGATTGTCATGCTCATACACAACACGGCTGTTTGTATCATTCCAGTTAAGGTCAGCATCGGTATACGGCTCAACCGGCTCTAGTTCAAACAGGTCACCGCCCGTTGCTTCCGCAATGTAGCCTGCAGCCCCTTCTGTATTTCCGGTGGCTGAAAAATATACAACCAATGTCTTTCCGCCCTCTGTCTGCGATTCCTGAACGGATTCACTGCTTGTGGAGGCAGAAGAAGTTTCTTCCGGCTCGGAGGACTGGGATGTCTGGGGTGCTGTCGAAGTAGATGCAGAAGAACTGGAGGAATCTGGTGTTTCACTGCTGCATGAGGCAAGGCCCAGTATCATTACAAATCCCATCAATAAAGCGATTAATTTTTTCATGGTAATGTCTCCTTTCATTCAAAACACTCGTTAAAGATTTCCAAAATTTCTTCATGAGTCATTTTCCTGTAGCTGCCCGCTGAAATGCCGCAGGAATCGGCAATCTCGCGCAGCTGCGTTCTATCGGTAACGCCCAGCTCCCGCAAGGTGGTGGGCAGTCCGATCTCTTTGATAAAGTCTGCCAGAGCTTCCACTCCGGCCCGGGCAAGCTCTTCGTCGCTTTTCCCATTGCCATCGATTTCCCACACATTTATTGCAAAGCGGACAAATTTGGGCAGGCCCGCTTTGTAGATATGCCGGTAGTAAACTGGATGGAGCACCGCCAGGCCGCAGCCGTGATTACAGTCGGTGTAGGCTCCCAGCTGATGTTCCATATTGTGGCACTGAAAATCGCACCGCTTGCCCATTTTAATAATGCGGTTCTCCGCCATAGTGGAGTCCCACAGCAGATTGCTGCGGGCGGTGTAATCCTTTGGATTCACAATGGCGGCACGCAGATTTCGGATCACGCTTTTCATCAAAGCTTCCATGATGTCGTCGGAGACATTGTCCTCATTGGGCTCGCTGAAATAGGTTTCCATGATGTGGCTGAGGATATCAAACCCGCCGGAAACCATCTGCTTGACCGGCACACTATAGGTATAGACGGGATCCATTAGGGCAAAGCTGGGATTGAGTTTGGGATAATCCCTTCCAGTCTTTACTTTTTTCTCCTCGTTGGTAATGACCGCACCGCCATTGCACTCACTTCCAGTTCCCGCCACTGTGACGATAATGCCTAAGGGGAGTGGATCAACCTCGATGACTCCAGGTTTCTCCCAAAAGTCATTCCAAACGTCCCCCTCATACTTTGCTGCTAGAGATATCGCCTTACAACAGTCCATCACGCTGCCTCCGCCGACGCCGAGGATCATGTCCACATGTTGTTCCCGAGCCAGTTTTGCGCCCTTTTGCACCTTTGCATAAGTAGGGTTTGCCATAATGCCTGAAAACTCAACGATCCTTTTCCCCGCAGCCCATAAAATGCTGGTTACCTCATCGTAGATACCGTTTGCCTTGATAGAGCCTCCCCCATAGGCCAGCATGATGGTGTGATAGGGTTCTGTCAGGCAGGAGAGGTACTCCTTTACACATCCCTTGCCAAAATAAACTTTCGTTGCATTTTGAAAGATAAAGTTATTCATATACAAATCTCCTTTTTATGGATTTCCTAGTTTCCAATGGTCAATAATCAGAGGAGATACGTGTCCTATACACTTCTGACTGTTTTTCTCCCTACATTTGCTCTTCCCAGAAAGCCACAGCATCATCGATCCAGCCCTCAGCTACTGTACCAGTGCCCAGACCAAAGCCGTGGCTAAGGCCAGGATAGTGGTGAAACTCTGTTGGTATGCCCAAAGAACTTAGGGCGTCGATCCTCCGCTGCATTGTCCTCCAGCTGGCGATACCGTCGTTTTCTCCCACACAGGCAAAGGTCGGTGGATCGTTTTCGGTATAATCAGAGTGGCCTGTATACTGCATGATAACGGCGCCAGGTTGCGGCAGATCCTCTCCCCCGAAGGCTCCCGGTCCATAAGATCCCAGCCAGGCTGCCATTCTTGCCCCGGCAGAACCACCCCACAGGGAGTAGCAAGTTGTATCTACTCCTAATTCCTCCGCATGGTCAAAGATAAAGCTGATGGCACGGGCCAGATCTTCGCAGGCTGTCTGGGATCCCGGACGATAAATTAACGCAAAGGCGTTATATCCGCGCTTTGATAATTCCAACGCGTGAGGAAAACTATCCTGCATGGCCCCTACATAGGCAAATCCTCCGCCGGCATTACATACAGCAAATTGTTTTCCAGCTTCTCCCCTGAAGAAAAATAGTCCTGTATCCTCTTTTTCCGGATCCTCTGCCTTCTCCTCTTCTGTGTAAATATCATAAAACACCGTTTCTCCTGCCTGAGCCCGTGCTTTAAGGTCATTGACAATTTCCACCGTCTTATCGGGGTCAATGTTGTTGTACCAGGTCAGCCGAAGCTCTCCCAGCGTATCCCCGCTGTAATAGCCGCTGTCAACGGGAAAGATCAACCGGCCATATTCTTCAAAAACCGGGTCATTGATGACATCTGTTATTTTGGAGTTAACGGTATAATATTCATCTACACTCTGTTGCGCAGTGTTCTCTCTTTCAGATCCCTGTGAAATATTTCCTGAGGTTCCGTTGTCACCGCCATTGCAATTTGTCTGACCTGTGTGACATCCAGCACAGCACATTAGCAGGCAAAGGAGGATAAGGGTAAAAACCGTTTTTTTCATATTGTTCTGTCACTTTCTTTCCTGTTACCTTTGTCTTTATTATAAAAAAAACGAGACTTCCACAGAAGTCTCGTTTTGTTATGGAGTATTTACTACAAGGTTAACAGTACCTTACGCTTTTACTACCCTTGCCACAGCCTGCAAAAATCGCTTTACCGTAGGAGATGGATTGGGAGAATGGAGCAGGCCGAAAGGTATGGTATATCCCCAATCCACCGGCAGAATCTTGAGCAGTGGGTGGACATATCGCCAATTTTCCACTGCCATGAGGACACAGTTATTATTCTCGCATTGGTTAAATGCCGCTACATCATAAAAATCGAAATCCACAATCTGGATTTGTGGGTGGTTCTTCCAAATGTCATCCCGGAGCAGATCTACGTAATGGCTCCAATTCCTGCGCATGAGCATCAGTTTCTCTCCATATAGATCCTCCATGGAAAGCCTGTCCTTTTGTGCCAGCCTATGGTGAACAGAAACCGCGCAGCAGATGGGTTCTCTGGTAAGCTCCAGTCCTGCGCATTGTCGCAGATTCAACATGGTCTCATCAAAGATACCTGCTACTACATCGATGTTCTGGCCCAGATTTCCCAAGATCTCTCTCGCATTCTCAGGGGTATTATCAAAAGGAATCAGCTGAAACTTTGTGTTGGGACAACTTTTTTGAATCTTGGGCCACAAATCCACCAGTACCTGGGCCGGTGTCATCGGTGAAGTGCCAATGCGGATAATGTTTTCACTTTCCTGCATAGCATTTTTGGCACGTGTCACAGAATCCTTACAATACTGGATGATATATTTCGCGTCCTGATAAAGGGATTTTCCCGCATTTGTCAAGACCAGCCCCCTATGGGTGCGAACAAAAAGCTGCAAATCCAGGCTTTCTTCCAGCAGGTTGATCTGTTTGATGACCGCTGGCGGGGAAATATAGAGCTTTTCGGCGGCTTTATTAAAACTGCCGGAATCCACTACGCAAATGAAGGTATCCAGTTGAGGATTATACATAGGAACCACCGCTGCCTCCTTTGATTCACCTGGTCCAACGATTCTACAAAATATATTTTAAGTTGTTTCTCTCCGGCTGTCAAACAGGTGAGAACTCCTCATTTTTCCGGCGATAGTCATCCACCAATTCCTGGAGGGTAATTTGATCCACCACTCTGGTCACCGCCTCCTGTACCCGGGACCAGACGGAATAGGTAACACACCGCTCCCGCCGAGGACATTCGTCGTCATCCAAGCAGGCTACCGGGGTCAAGCTTCCCTCCGTTACCCGAAGAATATCTCCTACTGTGATCTGGGAGGGTTCCATCTCCAGACGGTAACCACCTTGCGCCCCCCGCGTACTTTTGACCAGCCCCGCCTTTCCCAAACGGGTAACGATCTGCTCCAAATATTTTTCACTGATTTCCTGTCTCTTTGCAATATCACGCAGGGAAACGGGTTTTCCTTCATAAGCGAGACCCAGCTCTACCATCAGGCGCATGCCATATCTTCCCTTGGTTGAAATTTTCATTTCTTCACCTTCTCCGCCACCCCTGTTATAGTGGCTTCCTTGACTTTTGGCCCATTATATCATATAATATTTTTCGCATCAATAAATTCATAGAAAAATTATAGGAATTCAGTTGAGGGGATTAGGTGACAGGTGATGATAACACAGCTCCAGGAAGAGATCTTAAAACTAAAGAAGGAAAAAAACATCGGCATTTTGGCCCACAGCTATCAATCTACCGATATTCTGGAGATTGCCGACCTTAAAGGCGATTCCTTTGCCTTGAGTGAAAAAGCCCAGGACCTAGATTTTGATACTGTCATTATGTGCGGAGTACGTTTTATGGCTGATACGGTCAAAATCCTCTCCCCCGAAAAAAAAGTGATCCTGGCCGCTCCGGATGCCACCTGTCCCATGGCCGAACAGATCGATCCCCAGCGAGTAATCGACTATAAAAAAGAGCATCCTGATCACACCGTAGTAGCCTACGTTAACACAACAACGGAACTCAAGGCGGTCAGTGATGTCTGTGTAACCTCTTCCAGCGCCCAGAAAATCGTAGAGCGGCTGGATGCAGAAACCATCCTATTTATCCCCGATCAAAACCTTGGTTCTTACATTCGGGAAAAAGTCCCGACAAAAAAGGTGGTATTATGGGATGGCTATTGTCCTGTACACCATCAAATTACCGAGGAAGATGTGCTGTCCTGTAAATTGGCCCATCCCGGATGTAAGGTGCTGATGCATCCCGAATGTCCCGGAAACGCCCTCCGTTATGCAGATGTGGTGGGTTCCACTGCCGACATTATCCGTTACTGTGAAAACACATCGGAGGATGTGATCATCGGCACCGAAAAAAGCGTAGGGGATTATCTTTCTCTCTGCTATCCTCACCGCAATTTCTATCTTCTCTCCAAGAAGCTGATCTGTCCGGATATGCGTATTACCACATTGACAGATGTCTATAAGGCGCTGATTGGTTCCGGAGGACAAGTGATTGAAATAGAAGAAAATCTCCGTCTTGCTGCGCGTCGAGCCATCGATCAAATGATCCGCCTAGGGAAATAAAAAATATTTAAAGGGGGCAGCCTTCCTTTGAGAAGTCTGCCCCCTTTTTCATCATCATTTTCTTCACTTCCTGTTGGGCTTTCTTTTCAGGGCCAATAAATTCATAAAATCATGAAACATGGATGTATCAGTCGGTTCAAACATTATCCATTTGCCATCACGGTAAGTTTTCGATTCATCGTAGATCTTTTGGACTTGTTTAGAATAACGATTTCGTTCTGTTTCAAACTTTGCTCTCTCGTCTTTTCCAAAGATAATCATAAAACCTATACAATTTTCTCTGGCGTATAGCGCGCAAAGTGTCTTACCGCCTCGACGGTATTTATACTCATAAGTCCATGCTTTACCGCCTTTATTCCACAGGCATTCCATCTCGTATTTTTCTTCAATTAAAGTACACAACTTGTTCCATACATCATATAATGATTGCCCGACTAAAACAGTCATTTCCTCTGCATTCGGTATTTTATCAAGCATGGTTATCTCTCCCCCGTAAATTCTTTTTTATCGCATGCAAGCATTTATAAATTTCATGGGTACACTCATGCGTTCTGCAACCTGTTTGGGTGTCATGCCACTGTCTAAGAAGCGTTTGCATACTACTTTTAAGTTTTCTCCAACCTCGATTATATGCCTGTCTGGGTCATAGAAGCGGACAACACGCTGTCCCCATGCATGCTCTATCACAGGGTGGACATATTCGATATCATATCTTTTCAGTTTGTCAGCGAACTGATCAAAATCATCTTCCTCAAAGTAGATTTCAAAATCGTTGCCGCCAAAAGAAACGTCACTTGTACCGATAAACTCTTTGTATGTTTCCACTGTCTGTAAAGCTAGACCGCCTGTTAAAGTTTTATTTGATCCAAAATCCATAATAACATGAAGCCCCAAAATTTTTTTATAAAACTCAACGGATTTATCTATATCAGTTACTACCAACATAGGATTTTTTAATTTCATCCATATTCCCTCTTTTTCACCGTTCTTACGAAGAAAAAACGGCACGGAAAACCGTGCCGTTTTTGAAATTGCAATTTATGCAAGGATGCTCAACAGAACGCCAGCCGCCACTGCCGAACCGATAACGCCAGCGACATTGGGGCCCATGGCGTGCATGAGCAGGAAGTTCCCAGGATTGTCTGCCTGGCCAACCTTTTGGGAAACACGGGCAGCCATAGGAACAGCCGATACACCGGCAGAGCCGATGAGGGGATTGACCTTCCCGCCTGTTGCCTTATACATAATTTTACCAAAGAGGACACCGCAAGCTGTGCCGCAAGCAAAGGAAATCAGGCCAAGAACGATAATGCCCAGAGTCTGCATATTTAAGAAGGTATCCGCAGAAGCTGTAGATCCAACAGAAATGCCTAAGAAAATCGTGACAATATTCATCAGCTCATTCTGGGCTGTGTTAGAAAGCCTCTGGCAAACACCAGATTCTCTTAAGAGATTGCCCAACATCAGCATACCAAGAAGGGGCGCTGCCATAGGCACCATCAGGGATACAACCAAGGTAACAAAGATGGGGAACAGAATCTTCTCTGTCTTGGATACCGGACGAAGCTGCTCCATTACAACCATACGCTCTTTTTTGGTGGTCAATAGCTTCATGATTGGCGGCTGGATAATGGGTACCAACGCCATATAGGAGTACGCCGCTATAGCGATGGGGCCTAACAGGTGAGACGCCAACTTGGAGGTAACGTAAATTGCGGTAGGTCCGTCAGCGCCGCCGATGATGCCGATAGCACCAGCTTCAGCGGGAGTAAATCCGAGCAGAAGAGCGCCTAAGAAGGTAAGGAAGATACCAATCTGTGCCGCAGCACCCAACAAAAAGCTTTTGGGGTTCGCGATCAGAGGACCAAAATCCGTCATCGCGCCGACACCCAAGAAAATAAGCGGCGGATATATTACATTCTCTACACCAAAATACAAATAAGAGAGAAGGCCACCTGAATCATGGGCGCCAAGATCTGCCAACGGTAGATTTGCCAAAAGGATACCAAACGCAATCGGCAGCAAAAGCAGTGGTTCGAATTTTTTTACAATTGCCAAGTACAACAAGACACAGGCAATGGCAATCATGACAGCATATTTCCATCCGTCACCAATAAAGAACTGAGCAAAACCAGATTCTAATGCCATATCCTGCAACGATTGCCAAAACGTTGCTAAGATTTCCATGAGATAAATCCCCGTCCTTTCACAATCAAACTCAAAATTCTTTTAACATTCCTAGAAAGGCTTCGTGTTTTCCATCATACCTGCCAAGCTCCAAACAGGACGGGCCTCTCGGGCTCTTTTGACACTTTTAATGGAATAATTGGACGAACCGCCCATCATACTCGCCACAGCCGCAGAAATTGCCGCAACCACCTCGCCGGGAATCCCCTGTTCCACCTTCATCAGCTGAGGAGGATTGGGAACCGCTTTGGTTGTAACCTCTTTCTTTTCATTTTTCTGCGTCTTATTGGGAGTTTCCTTACCTTGGACCGATGTCATAATCTTTCCAACCAAAAGAACCGCAATGATGAGGATAACAAGAGCAATGAATACAATTACTATACCACTTAAAATAACCGATAACGCCAAATTCCAATCCATATGCATCAATCTCCTTGGCTTAAAATTTCCGCCAAAACAGACAGAAGATTTCTTAAAAATCCTTATCTATTTTAAAACGATATCAAGTTTTATTATATAATAATTTTC
>NZ_CBDTOK010000099.1:0-16086 GCF_965361945.1 Zongyangia sp.
CGTTATCGGTGACCTTACCCTCCAAACAGGAATGCCTACTCAAGCCGGAACAGCAGCCGTCACCATCGTGGATAATTCTAAATTGGCTCTTCGCGCTGAAGTGGGAGAATCACAGATACAGGAGGTATCCCATGGAGATAGATGTTACATTACTGGTTCTGGTTTTTCTGGAAAATATTACACCGGCACAGTAACTCGAATTTTTCCTACCGCGAAAAAATCAAGTACAAACCTAAACTCAGAGTCGACGGTAGAGATTCTTATTGAAATAGATCAGCCAGATCAATATCTCATGGCAGGATTTACCGCGAAGGCACAAATCGCGACGGAAATAAGAGAAAATGTTCTGACAGTGCCTTATGAGGCAATAGGACAGGATCAAGATGGCAAGGAATATGTATTTCTCTATGAAAATGGAAAGGCTGTGTAGCGCTATATTGAGACAGGGGAGGAGATGCAGTCCGGTGTAGAGGTGACTGCTGGATTAGGACTAGGAGATGTGGTTATTCAAAATAATAGCAGCATCCGTAAAAATGGTCAGTATGTGAGGATTGTCTGAATAAAAAGGAGGAGAAAATTTGTTCGATTTAATTATTGCTAGTATCAAAAATCTCCGTAGAAAAAAGTTCCGAAGTTTCTTGACGATTTTGGCCATCTGTATCAGTGTCGCCTCATTTGTTCTTATTTCTACTATCGGGGATGTGGGAAAAAGTGCAATTGAGACAGAACTAAGCAGTCTGGGAATCGATGGGGTTTCCATTTTACCTGAAGATAAAGAGACTACCTTACTATCTGAAGAACAGCTCCAGGAAATCAAGGAGTTTGATGGAGTAAGCAGCGCAGTTCCAATTGTCATGCAATACACAGATGTAAAGGTTGGCGCGCAAGAGTCCCAATCATTGATTTGGGGCATTGATGCAGGAGCAAAACAGGTCATTGCCTTGACACCAATTTATGGCCGGCTCATCAATCAGTATGATATAGCTACATCGGCCAATGTATGCGTTGTAGATGAATCAATGGCGCTGGAAGCCTATCGACGTAGCAATATCGTGGGGAAAAATATCCTACTTAACATTGGCGGAAGTTGGGAATCATTTGAAGTTGTCGGAGTAGTCTCTTCTGGAGGAAATATATTACAAAATATTGTAGGAAATTATATTCCATCTTTTTTATATGTGCCATATTCCAGCTTGGGCCTTTTATCTGGTCAAAGTAATTTCGATCGCATCGCCATTAAGGTACAGGAAAATTATGATGTAGACAGCGTTGGCAGAGAAATTGTCGCTACATTGAATCAACAAGAGGGCGCTATAGGAGCCTATAAAAGTGAAAATATTTCCCAGCAGAAGGATCAACTTACCGAAGTTCTTTCCATTGTGACAACCGTTCTTTCTGTCATTGCCGGCATTTCACTCGTGGTGGCGGGGCTCGGTATTATGACGGTAATGATGTCATCAGTTACTGAGCGAACGAGAGAAATTGGGATAAAAAAAGCAATCGGCGCCAGTAGGCGCAATATCATGGTAGAATTTCTCATTGAAACCTTGACAATTTCCTTCCTGGGCAGTGCAATCGGCACTGCAATTGGGCTTGGCGTTGCCATTGTGGGTTGCTCAATGGTTGACGTGGAGATTATTATCAATCCACAGTTGATTCTGACCTGCGTTGTCTTTTCTGTGGGGACTGGTGTACTGTTTGGGGTATATCCAGCGCAAAAAGCGGCTAGTCTCAAACCAGTAGACGCACTGCGCAACGAATAATAGCTATAATAATAGCTATGGGGAGAGAGGCGAATTCAAAATATTCATTATTTCGCTAAATAAAAATTTAGCGAAATTAAGGGGAGACAAAATAGCGATTCCATGATATAATAATAAGCAAGATATTCCTAACCTAACGATGACTGGAGTGATTGTCTTTGGCTACGTCTTCATATAATGATTGTCCAGAACTTTTAAGAAGTTTTCTATTTTATATGGAAACTATCAAAGGTCGTTCACCCAATACCATTCAGGGATATTATCTTGATATCCGTCTATTTCTTAGATTTTTAAAACTCCATAAACATCTTGTTTCCGCGGACACTCCAGTAGATCAAATTGATATTGCTGATGTTGATGCTTCGCTTATAAAAAGTGTTACTTTATCAGATGTCTATGAATTTATGCATTTTATCTCTTCAGAACGCCAGAATAGCACTAGGACACGATGTCGAAAAGCATCCAGCTTAAAAGCATTTTTTAATTATCTTACTGTTAAAGCTAATATTTTGGAACAAAACCCCATTAAAGAATTAGAAGTTCCGAATAATAAAAAAAGTTTACCAAAATATTTGTCTTTAGAAGAGAGTATTTCTCTGCTGTCTCAAGTGGACGGTGATAACAAAGAAAGAGATTATTGTATTTTAACTTTGTTCTTAAACTGCGGTATGCGCTTATCCGAGCTTGTAGGGATTAATTTAGGTGATATTAAAGAAAGCAGCATTAAAGTGACTGGTAAAGGCAACAAAGAGCGAATGATATATCTAAACGATGCGTGTATAGAAGCCATCAATGATTATCTTCCCATCCGGCTCAAAAAATCTCCAAAAGACCGGAATGCACTTTTTATTTCACGCAATGGCAATCGGATTAATAAGCGCCGGGTGGAACAGATTGTCACGGAAAATCTAAAGAAGTGTGGCTTAGATGGGATGGGATATTCCGCCCATAAATTGAGACATACTGCAGCAACACTAATGTATCAACACGGTCACGTAGATATTCGTGCGCTGAAAGAAATTTTAGGCCACGCAAATATTGGAACAACAGAAATTTATACCCACGTCTCCAATGAGCAGCTCAAAAATGCTGCAGATGCATCTCCCCTTGCCCATGTCCGAAAGAAAAGCAAGACATAGTGCGGCTTTCATTTTCCTATTCCTATAAAGTGGTAAAAAAACCTCCAAACAGGCTGATAATTCCGCTTTCCAAAGCACAACCCACAATATAAAAAGCTGTAATGCCTACATACTTTACACACATTTTTTTAGCATGTTTCCCTAAGGCAGTATGATTGTCATCTGAAAGCAACTTAAAAAAGAACAAAACAGAAAGTTTCAAGGACTCTTTTGCTGCCCATAAAATTGAAAACGCAATGAAAAGCGCATTGGGCAGGAGAAAAACCAGTGCAGCAAGAATACCATTTTGACCTAATGTACTATAAGCATATCCCATAGACAGGCCAACGCCTAATCCCTTAAAAAATACAACTCCCAACATGAGCGGCTGTGCAATCGCGGTAAACCCCATAAAAAAAAGAATGAGCAAATAGAGAAATCCGGAGATAAAAGAAGAGCTGAAATTTTGCAGAAAGGTTTGCCCTGCTTTTACTTCTATAAACTCTTTGGTGATAATGCCCAAATCAGAGAGTGCATCAATCCCTATCTTTTTGGTTAGCAGTGTCCCAACAATAACGCCGAGAAGCAATATAACTGCAAAGATAATCGTAAAAACATGTGGCAAAAGATAGTTTTTGGCGGAGCTTTTTTGAGGAGTCAGTGTCGGCGGTAACGAACTATGGATCCGTCTTGCTGCCGTATTTGTCATCACAGTCCTGTCCATCATCCTGTCCCATCCTTTGCTATCAGTATAGTCTAATTTATGCAAAAAAGAGGACAACTATGACTGAATATACTCTATATTAACTCTTATATATAGAAATGAAAGCGGGAGCCATTTTGGCTCCCGCTTTCATTTCTATTTTCCTAACTCATAGGCCCTGTCGATACACCGTTTCATGGCCTCTTCCAAAATGCCTTTCCAATCCTTTTCGTTGAGAGTATCCACCAATTTGAGTGTCGTACCCCCAGGAGAACAAACCATCCGGATGAGTTCGTCCTGGCTTTTCCCTGACTGCAGCATCATTTGCGCGGAGCCAATTAAGGTCTGACAGAACAACGTATTCGCTGTTTCCCTCTCAATGCCCAATGAGTCTGCATAATCGGCTACAATTTTTGCGAGTAAATAAATAAAAGCCGGACTACTTCCATTGACGGGAATGATTTCATTCATTTTCTCCTTTGGAATGACTACTGCCTTACCTACGGAAGAAAAAATATCGAAGACAAGCTGAAATTCAGTATCCGTAACCGGTGGAATTTTAGCCAAGGCAGATGCACCGCATCCAATCAAAAGCGGTGTATTTGGCATCACCAATACCACCTTGCAATCAAAATCAAGGGTAGTTTTAATGTAGGTATCACTGATTCCTGCAGCAATAGAAATCACAACATGGTGGTCATCAATGTGCCCTTTCAGTTCTGTCAACACGCTTTCAATGACTTGTGGCTTCACAGCGAGAAAAATATAGTCACAATGGTCAGCTAAATCTACAGAATTTTTCGCAATTGTTATTCCCTGCTCTTGAAAATATTTGCAGCGTTCTTCCGATACATCAAAAACATATAGATTTTCCTTAGGGACAAACTGTTTCAAGATAATTCCTTGGATAATGGCCGTTGCCATATTCCCTCCGCCAATAAATCCAATACGAATCCCATTCATTGCGCCAACCACCTTTTCTTTGTATTTTCCTAATTTTACTCTGCAAGCGCTGCTTTGATCATGATCGCACACTCTAGCCGCTTTTTCTCCATCTCACAGGCAAGATGATAGG
The DNA here is from genome assembly GCF_965361945.1 of Zongyangia sp. Taxonomy (NCBI): domain Bacteria; kingdom Bacillati; phylum Bacillota; class Clostridia; order Eubacteriales; family Oscillospiraceae; genus Zongyangia; species Zongyangia sp. The sequence goes on from NZ_CBDTOK010000099.1 coordinate 4,660, forward strand.
GCTTTAAGATATCTCCTGCGTACTGAAAGTTATTGGCATTACATCCACCACTGCAGTAGAACTTGGCCCAGCAATCACGGCATTCCTGCTTACCATAGATATTGGCCTTAGCAAAATTTTCCTTCCGTTTTTTATCTTCGATTCCAGTATCCACAGTACCCATTTTCCACTCTTCCATCCCTACAAACTGATGGCAGGGATAGATGTCACCATCAGGGGTAACCGCCACATATTCATTGCCGCAGCCGCAACCCCGCAGGCGTTTAATAGCGCATGGACCTTGATCCAAATCGATCATGAAATGGAAAAAGTTAAAGCTTTTTCCGCTCTTTTTGTGTTCAATGATGATTTTTGCTAGCCGTTCGTATTCCGCAAATACTGCTGGTAGATCAGCCTCGGTAATTGCATAATCATTGGATGCATCTGTAACAACAGGCTCAATGGATATTTGGTCAAATCCTTCATGATAAAAATGAAGTACATCTTCCGCAAAATCCAAGTTATATTTAGTGAAGGTACCGCGGACATAATACTGATCATGCCCCCTTTTTTCTACCAAGCGCTTAAACTTGGGGAGAATGCTGTCATAGCAGCCACTGCCGTCAACTCGGGTACGGATGCGGTCGTTGACCTCTTTTCTTCCATCAATGGATAGGACCACATTACTCATTTCCTTGTTGATAAAGTCAATTTTATCATCATCAAGCAGCATTCCATTGGTGGTCACTGTGAACCGAAAACGTTTATTGTGGATTTTTTCTAGACCTCGGGCATACTTTACTACTTCTTTGACAACATCAAAATTCATCAGTGGTTCGCCGCCAAAAAAATCTAATTCTAGATTATGCCGCTCTCCGGAGTTAGCAATCAGAAAATCGATGGCTTTCTTTCCAACCTCCAAGGGCATCAACCTGCGTCCAGCTCCAAAATCTCCGGTGGATGCAAAACAATACTTACAACGCAGGTTGCAGTCATGAGCAATATGAAGGCACATGGCTTTAATAGGAGAGGAAACCATCATATCACGAAATTGCTCATAGTCATCTTCAGAAAAAAGTTGTCCTGCTTTATACAGTTCATATATTTCTTCATAAGTTTCCTCTATTTCCCGTTGCTGAAAGTTGGGGAGCTCCTTAAAAATATTCTGCGGACACACCGGTGTCAAAGGCGCAGAGAGGAAATCTAGCATATGGTAAAATAATTCATCAACGACATGAACTGCGCCACTGTGAACATCCAATACAATATAATAACCGTTTAAAAAATACTTATGTATCATAACTTTCCTCACAACTCAAATTTAAACATAAATTAAGGGACAGAAACTGTCCCTTAATACATTTCATACAATTTCGGAATCTGGCAGACTATTTCTCACATTTCTGATTTGCTACTGTGCAAGAAGTTTTGCAAGCAGACTGGCAGGAAGCCTGGCACTCACCACAGCCACCTTTGGCAGCAGATTGTTTCAGATTGGCATTATTTAAAGTTTTGACATGTTTTTTCATGATACACTCTCTCCTATTCTTTTATATGATAAAATTATACCATATTTTTCTTATCCAAGCAATTACTTTCTTCTCCGTTTTTGGTTAACCCCCAAAATTCCACCCAACACAGCAAATACAATGGCACAAAGAAATTTATAAATTCCTGTATTTGATAGATAACTCTGGCCAGTGACCATTGTACAAACCAAAATAAGAATGCAAAAAATTAACCCACAACAAAAACCGTAAAATAAGCCATGTTCACCACTTAACTTTGCGGCAATCAAACCGGAAACAAATGCTCCCACTGATAAACATACAAGGCTCAACAGCAAAATAATACCCTTGGGGAAATCTTGAATCGTTAAAAGCAGAGAAAAAAGAAAGAGCAAAAGCCCCGTGACAACAATGCCAATACCAACCCCAATTCCTACCGGTTTTAGATAGGTAATGACAAAACTTTCCTCTAGCTTTTGCTGCTCACGCCTTGATTTTCGCTGTTTCATATGTCCCCTCCTGGTTCTTTGTCATACAATGATGCTCCAACATCATTGTATGACAAAAGCCAAGGACATATGACGCTTCGTAAGGAAACCGTTTATTTTTCCGGTTTTTCTGCTGTAGGTTTAGCAGGAGCAGCTTCAGCCTCGTGAGGAGTATTATTGCTCTGAATCGCCCAGCGAGCCAATCTCATTTTACTTCTGTCACTTCCAGTTTCAATGACAATAGTGTCTTCTTTCATGCTGACTACACGGCCGATAATTCCGCCAATAGTAGTGATTTCATCTCCGATTTCCAGGCTGCTGCGCATTTTCTGCACTTCTTTTTCTTTCTTCTTTTGGGGACGAATCAAAATAAAATACATCAGGACGATAATGAGAACAAGCGGGGCAAACTGATAAAGCAAAGCAGTTGCCGTATTCCCAGTTTCTAAAAGCATGTTTTTTGCACCTCCGAATATGATAAGAAAAATTATAACATAACGCCTCAGGCGATGCAATAATCTTCAAAAGAATTTAAATACGTTTTCCCAAAATTGGAAGATATTTTTCCCTAAACGCTGCAAATTCTCCCAAATCCAGGGCTTCACGAATCTTTTCCATCAACGTGTTATAAAACCACAGATTATGCATCACAGCCAAGCGCATCCCCAACATTTCATTGGCCTTAAACAAGTGACGAATATAAGCACGAGAATGGCGTTGGCAGGTCGGACAAGTACAATTCATATCCACCGGTCGGTCATCTTTGGCGTATTTATTATTGGCAATATTGATAATTCCTTCCCACGTGAACATATGCCCATGGCGAGCATTTCGGCTTGGCATGACGCAATCAAAAAGATCCACGCCCCTATACACTGCCTCAATAATGTTAACAGGAGTGCCTACCCCCATCAAATAACGAGGTTTATTCTTCGGCATACAAGGCTCTACCGCAGAAATAATACGATACATTTCTTCTGCGGTTTCTCCCACTGCCAAACCGCCAATAGCATAGCCATCCAAATCAAGTTCGGCAATGTCCTTCATGTGTTGGATCCGAATATCGTCATAGGTTCCCCCCTGGTTGATACCAAAAAGCAACTGATGAGGATTGATGGTGTCCGGACGCTGGTTGCATTTTTTCATCTCTTCCTTACACCGAATCAGCCAGCGGGTTGTACGAGCGCAGGATTTCTCTACGTATTCTCTGGGAGAAGGGTTTTCAATACATTCGTCAAAAGCCATCGCAATCGTGGAAGCTAGGTTTGACTGAATCCTCATACTCTCTTCAGGCCCCATAAAAATACGCTTTCCATCTACATGGGATTGGAAATAAACGCCTTCCTCTTTGATTTTTCTGAGGGTAGAAAGTGAAAAGACTTGAAAGCCACCGCTATCGGTAAGTATTGGACGGTTCCAGCCCATAAACTTATGCAAGCCACCCATGTCGTGAATAAGACGATCCCCGGGTCTCACATGAAGATGATAGGTGTTGCAAAGTTCTACCTGACACTTTAAATCTACCAAATCATAAGAGGAAATTCCTCCTTTGATCGCAGCCGATGTTCCCACATTCATAAAGGCCGGCGTCTGCACAGTTCCATGAACCGTTTCAAAAATACCTCGCCGTGCGCTTCCCTCTGTTTTTATTAACTGATACATTGAGTCACTCCAACGTTATTTTATCTTATTAACTATAGCAAATTAAAAGGATAAAAGCAAATATTCATGTATCAGTGAGCTGATTTGTTCTCCTCGGAAATTAAGTTTTCCATGCTACGTAGGCTGATTCCAAGAGTTGAGGCGTTGTGTAAGAATGCAGATACCGTCGGTTGAATTATGCCCCCAGCTCCAAGTAAAATTAAGCCGCCATTCACCCCCAATATAATTCTATAATTGGTGTGAATCCGCTTCATCATTGCTTTGCTTAAGCGTCGTAAGGTAAGAAGTTCTTGAAGGTCTTCCGCGGCTACGGTAATATCAGCAATTTCCCGGGCAATTTCCGCTCCATCACTGATAGCAATTCCTACATCCGCAGCTGAAAGTGCCGGAGAGTCATTGATCCCATCCCCAACCATAACAACGATGTTTCCATTTTCTTTTTCTTTTAAAATGTAGTTGGCTTTATCCTCTGGTAAAACTTCAGAGTAATACTCGTTCACTCCTACCTGTTTAGCAATCACTGCCGCAGTACGATCACTATCCCCTGTCATCATTACAACTTTATGGATCCCCTCATGTTTTAGTTGCTGAATAACATCTTTAGCTTCCTCTCGTACTGGATCCTCAATGCAAATCACAGCTGCTAGTTCGTTTTCAATGGCCAGATATAGATGGGAATATTCTGAGGGAAGTTGATCAAATTTATTCTTAAACTCGTGGGGAATACCGCATCCCTCATCCTCAAAAACAAAATGATAGCTTCCAATAATCACACGTTTCTCTCCGATATATGATGCAATACCATGAGCAACAATATAGTCAACCTTGGAATGCATTTCATGATGCTCTAAATGCTGTTCTCTGGCCGCCTTCACCACTGCTTTTGCCATAGAATGAGGAAAATGTTCTTCCAAACAAGCTGCCATTCGCAGCATTTCTGCAGAAGTGCCATCTCCGAAGACAACGACATCCTTGACTGTCGGCCTTGCTTTTGTCAATGTACCTGTTTTATCAAATACAATTGTTGTTGCATCAGCCAGTGCCTCCAAATATTTTCCGCCCTTTACAGTGATATGATAGGAGCTAGCTTCGCGGATGGCTGAAAGTACGGTAATCGGCATCGCCAGCTTTAATGCGCAGGAAAAGTCTACCATAAGCACGGACAGTGCACGCGTAATATTTCGTGTAACCAGCCAGGCGATTGCTGTCCCAATAAAGGTATAAGGGACTAACCGATCCGCCAGATGCTCTGCCTTGCTTTCTACAGATGATTTCAACTTTTCTGAAGCCTCAATCATTTTGATAATATTTTCATATCTTGTCGATCCGGAAACTCTTTTAACTTGAACTGTCAATTCTCCCTCTTCTACAGCGGTCCCCGCATAAACATAACCTCCTGACTCCTTTTTCACTGGCAGTGGCTCACCTGTTAAAGAGGCCTGGTTGACCATAGCTTCTCCCCCCACAACAATGCCATCAAATGGAATCAGATTCCCCATATGGATAACTACATGATCTTCAGGCATCACAGCAGCTATATCTACAAGTACTTCCTGATTTCTCCGTTTTAGCCAGACCTTTCCTACATTTAAAGAGAGACTACGGGCAAGATCGCCTACCGACTTTTTATGGGTCCACTCTTCGAGAATCTCTCCAATACTCAGAAGGAACATGACCGAACCTGCAGTGGTAAAATCTCCCCGTAAAAGTGACACCCCAATGGCTGTTGCATCCAACACTGGCACTTCTAGTCGCCCCCTCAGCAAACAGCGTAATCCTCTCTGAATGTATCGGAGGGATTTGACGCCAATATATAAAGCGCGAACGGGAGCGGGGAAAATAAATTTGCAGCAAGTGCGTACTAGAATTTTCCAAATTAATGTTTCTCGATATTTCGCATTGAGCTCACGCCCAGAACTCTCCAATAGTCCTTTCGGTACATTAACATTTTCATATTGGAATTGCTGCAACGATTTTAACAGTAGGTTGCGATCACCACAATAATAAATGATGGCATCTCCTGTCTGCTCATATACTTTTGCTTTTTGGACACCATGTAGATGTTCTAGATAATAAAGAAAAATATCCGCTTGTTGAATTGACATTGAAGATTGTACCAAATGAATCCGAAGTCTTCCCAATATTTCGTGTTTGATAATAAATTTCACAACAAGTCCTCCACAATAATTCTACAGCTAACTGCAGAAAAAAGGGCTGTATCTTTTGATGCAGCCCAAAACTCCTTTCTATCTTATTACTCTGTTATGTTCTCATCGATCAATGTAGCCGCCTCTTCAGCAGTCCTTTTTTCATTGATCTGTTTAGCCTCCGCTAAAATATCCTCCGCATTTTCCTGTGCTATTGTTACCGTCTTCATCACACTTTCTTTTGCTCGAAGGGCAGCTGCTGTGCAGTGGACATACACTTTTTTCGCATCTTTGCTCGAAAGGATTTTGATCCCAGCTGTTCCAAAGAGAACTCCTCCTAAAAATAACCCGATCTTTTTTACTTGAGAGACTTTTAACACAATAAATTCCTCCTTTTATTTATGAGAATAGCCAGTGATAAACAACATAACAAAGCAAAAAGCTGCTGCAAATGCCCAAAACCGATGTCGCTTCATTTTTTGCACATCCTTTCCTATTCTTACTCTGTCTATAGGTTTCTTTGGTAATTTTGTTCCCTTATACTATAATACGCTTTGCCATTTCACTACTAATTGCAACCCTAGTGTCCTTGACCATAACAATTAAGTTACCCCCAATGGTAGAAATGACAGTCACTTTGCCCCCAACGACAAATCCCATATCCTTTAAATGGGATTTTAATTCGAAAGAACCACCCACTTTTTTTATGATCTGCTCCTCTCCAGGAGAGACAAAACTTAACGGCAACATTTTTCATCTCCTGTCTTATTATTAACAATAGTTAGCTTTCACTAATTTTAGTTAGCTCTAGCTAATTCTAGATAATTTTACCACTATACAAATCATTTGTCAAACAACTAAAATTCACCCGACTTTTTAATTTTTTTAAGTAGTTTCTTAGAATCAGTGTCTTCTCTATAGTGTTAGATCAGTAAAATGTAGTATAATAAAAAATATAAACGGAGTTTTCTGTTAAGAAAGGATCGATAGTATGGGGGATAATCGCCTTCCCGCAGTGGCATATAACGCTCCGGATACTATATTGGTCGTAGACGACGACGAAATCAACCGTGGAATTTTAGAAAACATTTTCTGCTCTTCTTATCAGATAGATGAAGCTGAAAATGGAAAAATTGGTTTGGGAAAAATTTTAAAATCTCCCGATAAATTTTGTGCTGTTTTATTGGATGTTGTTATGCCAGAAATGGATGGAATTCAGGTATTGCGGCATCTAAAAAAACTGCAAATTCCTGATTTAATTCCTATTTTTTTAATTACAGCAGAGGCTAGTGATAATACCATAAAGGAAGCTTATCATTTGGGAGTTATGGACGTAATTAGTAAACCAGTTATCCCTTATATGATTCAAAAAAGGGTTAATTCTATTGTGGAGCTTTTTCAAGCGCGAAAGCGTCTAGGAAATGTAGTGGAAAAACAACAATCAGAATTATTACGTCAGGCGCAACAGATCATTCAACTTCACATGGGAATGATTGAGTCTCTCTCAACTGCTATTGAATTCCGCAGCGGTGAATCTGGTACTCATGTTCGGCGTATCCATGACATTACCAAATATATGCTCACCCATACTGTATTGGGCAAAGATCTTGGGACGGAAATTATTGATCATATAGCCTTAGCATCTATTATGCATGATGTTGGGAAAATAGCTATTCCTGATGCCATCCTAAATAAACCCGGAAAACTGACGGCAGAAGAATTTGAAATTATGAAAACTCATACCCTCCAAGGTGCCCATCTGCTGGAAAAAATCCCACAAATGCAGGCACTGCCAGCTTATGAATATGCCTATGATATCGCTAGACATCATCATGAACGCTGGGATGGACGTGGTTATCCTGATGGACTTAAAGGAAATGAAATTTCTATTTGGTCACAAATTGTAGCACTGGCCGATGTTTATGATGCGCTGGTAAGCAAACGCGTATATAAAAATGCTTTCTCTCCACAGAAGGCGCTAGACATGATCCGATATGGAAAGTGTGGCGTGTTTAATCCGGATTTATTAGAGTGTTTTTTCTCTGTGGAAAAGAATATTAGGGAACTATATTTCACGTATAGTGCGGAGGAGGTTGTTTAATTTGGACGTCCGACTTATCGAGTCTCTAGCTGACGCTGGTATTGATGTAAACAGTGCTATGGAGCGCTTTATGGGGAACGAATCTTTATTTGAGCGCTTTTTAAAAAAGTTTCTAGAAGATTCTAATTATCATGATTTGCTTGCTGCCATATCTTCAGGTGATAGCGAAGGGGCCCTTAAGTCATCCCATACGCTTAAAGGCATATGTGGAAATCTTTCAATGAACCATTTGTTTGACCTTTTAACAAGACAAGTGTCTCTTTTTAGAGAACAACGGTGGAAAGAGGCTACTGAAATGATGTCAGACATTAGCGAAAGTTATATAAACATCACCCAGGCAATTCGGAGGAACTTTTCATGAGGAAAACAAGAAAAAAATGGAAAGATATGCTTCGACATGGGAGGATCAATATTTTTGCGTTTTTAGTTCTTGTAATTTTGGCCAGTAGCGGTCTTTTATTATTGCGAACAAAATTGCTCCAAAATGCGCAAAGTCTAGGAATGTCTCTCTCCCGAAACTATGCAGCGGAGGAGAGTAATAACCTCACGGTCTATAAAACTCTTCTTTCTTTTGGCACGCAATCTATGGAAACACGAATAAAAGATGGGCTGTCAGAAGAAGAACTGTCGGAATGGATACAGATGTATTTTCAACGTCTGCAGGCGGTACTGGGAGTAGAAAGCGTAGATCCCTATGCGGTTATCAACGGAAAAATTATTGCCGCCAATCCCTGGGAAGATGATGATACTTACAATATTTATGAGACCCAATGGTATCAACGTGCAATCGCTGCAGAAGGTGAAGTTATCTTTACCGATGTCTATACTGATGCCATCTATAACAAACCTGTCATTACTATAGCGCAAAAATGCGCCAATATTAATGGCTTGCTAGCTTTTGACATCTTTCCTGAAAGTTTACAATTTCAAGTTAGCCTAGAGGAATTGCCAGAAGGAAGCTCCTTTTTTCTGTGTGATGCTTCTGGTACACTAATCTATAACCAAACAGATCTGATACAAACAGATCATAAGCTGCAATCATATATAAGCGGGGTAATTGAAAAGATTAATGCTGGAGAACTTTATCGCTATGATACCAGCGTTGTCGATTTAGAGGGAAATCGACGGGCGGTTTATTATACTGCCATGGATAATAGCTGGATATCCATGATCACCATACCATACTCCAGCATCTTAGGGGACTTGTATCAGATTACAATCGTTTTTTCTATTCTCTTTGGACTTTTCTTCGTGGCGGTCATATGGCTTTCCTGGCGGGATGTGAAGCTAAATGAGCGTATTGACCGCACAAATGAAACCGTTCGTGTATTAGGAAATTCTTACTATGCTTTATATCGTGTAAATGTAAAAGACGACACATACGAGATGATCAAGGGTTCCAAATATATTCGAAGTAGAATTCAAAAAACAGGAAAGTATGAAATTTTACTCAATGTCATGGGAGAAATAATTGAACCAGATGCCTATCATGAATATATGGAAAGCTTTTCCTTGCAAAATATGCAGAAGTTACTGTCTAAAAGAATTCGAAACTTTGGCGGGGATTTCCAGCGAAAATTTGGTGATGAATACCGTTGGGTCAATGTACGCATATTGTTTGATGAATCTCTGGAGCCACAGGAAGCGGTACTTTGCTTCCGTGAAGTTGAAGAAGAAAAAAATAGGCAGCTTCAAGAAAGAAAGTTATTACAAAATGCACTGGAAAATGCAAGACAAAGCGAAAAGGCCAAGCAGGCATTTTTCAGTAATATGTCTCATGATATGCGCACCCCTCTTAATGCAATCATTGGTTTGTCCGATCTTATCTCTCAATACTCAAAGGATCCCCAGAAGGTTTCAGAATATATCGAGAAGATCAACTTTTCCAGTAATCAGCTCTTAAACCTCATTAATGATATTCTGGATATGTCTCGCTTTGAACAAGGAAAAGTGATTTTGGACAATCAACAGTTTGATTTAAAAAAATGCATAGAAGACTCTATGGCAGCTTTCCGCTTACAGGCTGATAAGGAAAAGAAAAATTTTATGGTCTCTTTTCAGATCGACGATAGCTATGTACTAGGAGATTCGCTGCGCATGAGTCAAATCTTGAACAATCTTGTTTCTAATGCATTGAAGTTCACTGATGAAGGCGATTCCATATCGGTCGAGATAAAACAGCTTGGGCGGGATAAACAGGCCAAATATAAAATTGTGGTCAAGGATTCTGGATTAGGCATGTCAAAAGACTTTCTCCCACGTCTCTTTGAACCTTATGCCCGGGAAACACGTTTTAGCGGCAAAGAAATTTCCGGTACAGGGCTTGGCATGCCAATTGTTAAAAATCTAGTTACCCAGATGAGTGGGCAAATCCAGGTAGAAAGCGAGTTGGGAAAGGGGAGTACTTTTACTGTTGTCCTCCCCTTTCTTGTTGTAAATGCAAATGAGTTAATAGAGAATGAGTCAAAAGTTTCCAGCTCCAGAGAAATCTCCCTGGAGGGCAGAAATATTCTTTTGGCTGAAGATAACCTTATTAACATGGAAATTGCAACTGAAATGCTCACCATGTATGGAATCAAGGTTACTCAGGCATGGAATGGTATTGAAGCAGTCGACTTATTTCAATCATCTCCGCTTTTTACCTATGATGCAATATTGATGGACATGCAAATGCCTCAAATGGACGGATGTGAAGCAGCAAAAAAAATTCGTTCTCTGTCTCGGCCTGACGCTACAACAGTTCCAATCGTTGCCGTTACAGCCAATGCTTTTACAGAGGATATTGCGCAAACGACATCTGCTGGTATGAATGCTCATATATCCAAGCCCATTGATTTTCTTTTGCTCTGCCAAACTCTTTCAAAGCTAATGATGCAATCTGACCGATAATAAAAGGCCATCGCTCTAACGATGGCCTTTTATTATGAATGTTGCCTTTATCAAAATTAAAAAATTAGTCGAATAGTAAAAATGATCAACAGCACTGCGCCTATACCGGTTGCAGTTCCATAAATCTTTCTCGATTCTCGATCCCCTTTTTCCTTTAAGAAGTAATAAATTCCACTGACTAAAATTAATGCGCCGATCAGTATTGCAATCACATTAATTAACATTTCTTTTCCTCCATTTCAACAATATTGCAGAATTTATAATGACCAGTACAGATCCAGCATTATGTACAAGGGCGCCTACAACAGGATTTAAAATCCCAGTAATTGCTAGAATAATTGCTAAAAAGTTTAGAACCATAGAAAAGGTTAGATTACATTTAATTGTGGTCATCATTCGACGTGATAAGGCCAATAAATGCGGTATTTCTTTAACTTCATCGTCGACCAAAGCAATGTCCGCTGCATCTACGGCGATATCACTTCCCACACCGCCCATGGCAATTCCCACATCTGCTTTTTTCAGAGCAGGTGCGTCATTGATCCCATCCCCAATCATACAAATGGATTCTTTTTTCTTCTGATAAGTATCAATCCAGGTAAGTTTGTCTTCTGGCAGACAGTTGGCATGAACCTCACGGATTTGCAGCTTTT
>NZ_CBDTOK010000100.1:0-4613 GCF_965361945.1 Zongyangia sp.
TCCCTTGGTATGGTAGGTGCTCTCTCCATAGTACGCTTCAGAAATGCAGTGAAGGATCCTAGAGATACTGTCTATATTTTCTGGACAGTTGTTGTAGGCATCTGCTGTGGCATCGGTGACTATATCATTGCTAGTATTAGTACATTAGCTCTTTTTGTTCTACTTTTGGTTGTCGGCAGATCCAAAAATGATCATAAAAGGCTACTGATTATCCGGGCACATAAACGACTGGAAAAGGATATTCAAGCTATGGTTACCTCTTTTTTTAAAGCAAAAGAAAAGTTGCGAGCGATGAATACCACCAAAGATACAGTGGAATTTATCTATCAATTACCCTCTCGACGCTTCTCTCAGATAACTAAGACAGACAAAAAAATTTTAGAGCAAGTTGATAAAATGGAGGGAATTAATTATATCAACATTGTCTCACAAAACGACGATATCACTGATAGGCAACATGGCAAATATAAAAGTTGAACCCGGACGTAATCTTTAAAGTTTTGTCCGGGTTTGTTATTCCAGAAAAAATTCAATTGGGAAACGCAATAATATAGAGATAAAATTCACCGGAAGAAAGCGTTGCAGAGGATGCAATGAGAAAATCAAGATTTGTGCTGTCTCCTATAACAGGAAATGCTGTGGTTGATTCTGTCGAGGCGGAAAGACCTCCTGCCGTTGTTGTTGGAACCTTCGAGTTAAAACTTACTAAGATGGTTCCATTTGCTCTGCTGATGACCTGGAGGTAGCTGTCTGTATTGGTAGCCCCGAAAAAGGAATAAAAAATAAGATAGAAAGGTCCAGTCGCTAATGTGATTGTTGTTGGACTTGACTGTGAAATTAAATCAGGGGCGGAATTAGAGATTTCCACAAACTCAATGGGAGAACTCGTTGTGATCCTAGAGGCGTTGACATATCGTGCCAATAAAGCGCCTGGCCCTGTTGCTCCAGTAGCACCGGTAGGGCCAGTATCGCCCCGTGGACCCTGTATACCTGTGGGACCCGTAGGGCCTGTCACACCGGCAGGGCCGGCATCTCCTTTGGCTCCCGCTATTCCTTGAGGGCCCTGAGGACCTTCAGGGCCTTGTGGGCCTGTAGGCCCAGTCGCTCCTGTAGGTCCTTGCATTCCCGTTGGACCCGTAGGGCCGATTGGTCCTGTAGAGCCTGTTGTACCAGTGGATCCAGTCGCTCCTGTAGCTCCGATGATTCCCTACGGGCCTTGGGCTCCTTTAGGACCTTGTGGACCTGTAGGCCCAGTGGCGCCCTGTAGGCCTTGAGCACCCGTTGGACCCGTAGGACCGGTTGGACCGGTAACCCCACCAGGGCAGGGAGGACGACAGCAATAAAATGGGCAATGATAATTATTCAAGGTAATCATCCTTTATGAGATTTTATGATAGAAAGATATTTTTACATCCTATGCAAAATCTCTTTTGAAAGCGACTGGCCACAGGTTGCTATTTCTTGTGCAATGATAGAAAAAAAGGTATAATGGATTTAATCGTTAGTCTATTCACTGGACATACAGACATAAAATGTTTGTGGGGTGATAGAAAAGATGGCGATGAAAATTAATTATTTGAAATTGGTCGTACCCATTACCACACTTGCTGTGGTGATTTTTTGTATGTCAGCCGGACATATTGTAAAAACGAATACTGTGATGGTTAATGTCAATACAGAAAGACAGCAGAGTAAAAAGGTAATCATCGATGCTGGTCACGGAGGTATGGATGGAGGAGCTGTTGGTGTAGATGGCATTGTAGAAAAGGATATCAACTTGGCTATTGCTCTCAAGCTGCGCGACCAGCTCCTTATAAATGGATATAAAGTTATTTTGACACGGGATAGTGATACCTCGCTACACGATGCGGATAAATCATCAGTTCGGGAACAGAAGGTCTCTGATATAAAAAACCGCATGAAAATGATTGAGGATAATGAGGATGCAATTTTCCTCAGTATCCATCAAAATCAGTTCGGTATATCTAAATACAATGGGGCACAGATGTTTTTTAGTCCCAATCATCCCGAGAGCGAAATCCTTTCCCAAACGCTGCAGGATACTTTTCAGGAAATATTGCAACCCGAGAATACCCGTGTACATAAAAAAGCGGGTGACAATCTTTATTTACTTTATCATGCACAATCCCCAGCAGTTCTTATCGAATGTGGTTTTTTATCTAACCCTGAAGAGGCACATAAATTGTCGACTTCTGAATATCAGGATGAAGTCGCTTTCACGATAGCATGTGCTCTAAATCGGTATTTTGCATCGAATATTCGGGATAAACAAAGTCAAAAAGAAATGGATGGTACAATCAATGGCAGTCAAATCAAAAACAATTTATGTATGCTCCCAGTGCGGAGGTGAAACCGCTAAATGGTTCGGGCGTTGTCCGGAATGCGGAGAGTGGAACACGCTAGAAGAACAGGTGAAGAATGTTGTAACAGGCTCTAAAAAAAGCGGCACTGTAGCGGTTTCTACAGCCGGCGGCCACGCTGTGACGCCAATGAATATCCAGCATATTACCTTCGGAGATGAGGATCGTTACAGCACAGGTCTTCAGGAATTGGACCGAGTATTGGGTGGCGGCATAGTACGTGGTTCTCTGATCCTGCTCAGCGGTGAACCAGGAATTGGAAAATCTACACTACTGCTGCAAATTTGCGAATATCTAGGGCAGGGGCAGAAGGTACTCTATATCACCGGGGAGGAAAGTGAAAAGCAAATTAAGGTCCGTGCTATGCGTCTTCATGTACAAACTGAAAATTTGTTTATCGCCACTATTACTGATGCACAGACAATTGTGGATACGATTGTCAAGGAAAGTCCAGATATTGTTATTATCGACTCCATACAGACCATGCATGTTGAGTCAGTACCGTCATCCAGTGGCAGTGTTTCTCAGGTGCGGGAGTCCACCCAGCTGCTTATGAGAGTGGCCAAGGAATACGGTATCTCTATCTTTATTGTTGGTCACGTCAACAAGGATGGTGCCATTGCTGGCCCCAAGGTGCTAGAGCATATGGTAGATGCCGTATTATATTTCGAAGGGGAGAGAAACCTTTCCTACCGTATTTTAAGGGCTGTTAAAAACCGGTATGGCTCTACCAATGAAATCGGTGTATTTGAGATGCATGATACTGGATTGGAAGAGGTAGAAAATCCCTCCCAGATGCTTTTATCTGATCGTCCACAACATGTCTCCGGTACTTGCGTTTCTTGCGTTATGGAGGGTTCTAGGCCAATTTTAGCCGAGGTACAGGCTTTAGCCACCAAATCTGGTTTTACCGCACCAAGAAGGACTGCAACTGGCTTTGATTACAATCGGATGGCGTTGCTCATCGCAGTATTGGAAAAGCGGGCAGGTTTCTTTTTTGGAACTTTGGACGTTTATGTCAATGTCGTTGGAGGACTGCGTCTTGATGAACCCGCTGCGGATCTTGCAGTTGCGCTAGCATTAATGTCCTCTGTTACCGATCAGGTCATTGACCAGTCGGTAGCTGCCTTTGGAGAAGTGGGACTGGCTGGAGAAATTCGGGCAATCACAAGTATTGAGCAACGTTTGACCGAAGCGTCTCGTCTGGGATTTTCTAAATGCATTATTCCAAAACGTTGTTTGCGCTATATTAAGCAACCCGAAAAATATGGAATGGAAATTGTGGGAGTTTCCTATATCCGCGACGCCTTTAAGGCACTTTCCCGCTAATCTTAACATTTGCTTGATAATTGACAGGCTGCTCTTTACTATTTTCTACATAGTAAAGGCAGCCTTTTTCTTTTGAGGAAGTAATATATGGCACCTTTTCTAATGTGCAGTAACCGTCCTTCTGATGCAGGCAAGGCTTGTCACAGGCGATGATGTTCATATTCATTCTCCTTTCGCTTTATCTGCCGGGGAAGATTCACAATACAAATATTTTGCTGTAAAAAAATCAAAATATTCTGGAAGGTCGCTTCATACCTCATAAATCCCAGACTTTGTGAAAAAATAGGGGAAGAGATGATATGCGCAGTCGGAGGTCAAAATGAAACTAAAAATTGTAGTACTCATGATAGTCATTCTACTTATTCCTGGCACCCTTCTCATCCCTACCATTGTAACAGCTGCTGTAGATACTGCTCAGGTAGTGATTGCAAAAGAAACACGTTTTGTCGATCAGGTGACAGCGACTGGTACCATTGAAAGCCTTGAGGAAGCACAACTATATTTGGATACAACCGTAGTGCCAGATCAGGTCTACGTGGAAGTCGGGGATTATGTAACCGAAGGCCAGGTGATCGCGGATGTAGATGTCAATAAATCCAAAGCAGTTATTGCGCAAAATCCCTTTAACAGCCTTGGTGAAACAGAAATAGAGATTCCGGATGAGCTCTCAGAGACACTGAGTGTTTTTGGCGCATTAAGTGGTTTAAGTGAAGAAGAATTGATCCAAGCATTCTCCGCAGCACAAGGTGGTAGCAAGAATGCTCAGATTACGCAGACTCTAGAGATCCCGACCCAGCTAACAGCACCCATGTCTGGCGTTATCGGTGACCTTACCCTCCAAACAGGAATGCCTACTCAAGCCGGAACAGCAGCCGTCACCATCGTGGATAATTCTAAATTGGC
>NZ_CBDTOK010000101.1:0-3676 GCF_965361945.1 Zongyangia sp.
ATCTCCCCACCCCCTTTGTTTTTAGTATACCACAGAAGATAAGACAACAGGCCGTCATATTTTCTTCTGTTTTTGTCCATCCTAACAGGGTGGCAGCCTTCCCCTTGACAGTGCTGGCGGAAGACCCCATAATATACTCAAACGATAAACATGATTTAGCGGGCCTATCCGGCCCATAATGGAATTGGGGGGAGACTTCTCATGCAGACGCAAACTGTTTTGGCCGCCTTACAGGGCACAGGCTTTACCTTTTTGATGACTACCCTAGGCGCGTCCCTGGTCTTTTTCTTCCGGAAAGAAATCAGTGCCGGTATCCAGCGGGTTTTTCTGGGCTTTGCCGCCGGCGTCATGATTGCGGCGTCGGTTTGGTCCCTGCTCATCCCCGCCATTGAACAGGCGGAGGAGCTGGGGCAGATTGGCTGGATTCCCGCCGCAGGCGGTTTTATTCTGGGCGGGTTGTTCCTGTTTCTGCTGGATAAGCTCCTGCCCCATCTGCATCCTGGCAGCAAAGACCCAGAGGGGATGCACTCCTCCCTCAAGCGGACCACCATGCTCATCTTTGCGGTGACCCTCCACAATATTCCCGAAGGCATGGCGGTGGGCCTCTCCTTCGCCTTAGCCGCTAAAGAGGGCGGCAGCGCCATGCTGACCTCCGCCCTGGCCCTGGCTTTGGGGATTGGCATCCAGAATTTCCCCGAAGGCGCGGCGTTGTCCCTGCCCCTGCGCCAGGAAGGAACCCCCACCTGGAAGGCATTTATTTACGGCAGCCTTTCGGGGATTGTGGAACCCATCTTCGGCGTCCTCACCGTCTTTGCAGCGGGTTCGGTGGTGGGGGTCATGCCCTGGCTCCTCTCCTTTGCCGCCGGCGCCATGATCTATGTAGTGGTGGAAGAGCTGATCCCCGAGGCACATCTGGGGGAACACTCCCATACCGGCACCTTAGGCGTTATGGTGGGCTTTCTGGTCATGATGATTTTAGACGTTGCCTTGGGATAATCAAAGTAAAAAACGGAGCCTTGGGGCTCCGTTTTTTATTGAGGCTCATTGAATTATATCGGCATAAAGCTTTTGCATCTGGGCGATCTTCTCCGCCATTTCTTCCCTCAGCCACTGAGGTTCCAGCACCTGGATTCCAGCGCCGTAGGAGAGAAGGTAGCCGCTGATCCAGCTATCCCGAGGCATGCGGCTGCGCACCAGGAGGGATCCGTCCTTCTCCCGGGTGATCATCCGGCGGGGAAACTCATCATAGGCCCGATAGGCATACCGGGGAGCAATCCGCAGCACCAGCTCTACCACCTCCACCGGGACCGCCCCATCGATAGGCGCTTCTACTGGTGGGATGGATGTATGAGGGGAAAAAGTCTCCTCTGTCAAAGTCAGCTCCTCCATCCGGCTGATACGAAACATGCGGAAATCCTTCCGGCTCAGGCAGTAGGCCTGCAGGTACCAAGCCCGGCCTTTAAAACAGAGCTTCACAGGCTCCACCACACGGCGGGTTTTCTCTCCATAGGCGCTGTAATAGTCAAAGGCAATGCGCCTGCGCTCCAGCAGGGCGGTTTTCAGCAGGGAAAAGCGCGCTTTTTCTTCCGCATCACTGCCCCAATGGGAGAAGTCCACGTCGATCCAACCGCCCTCCTCCTTCTGAAACAGGGTCCCCAATCGGGAAAGAAGACGGTCACTTTCCCGGCCGCCCACCGCCTCCAGGGACTGGAGGGCATAGAGGATTTCCCTTTGCTCTTCCTCTGAAAGAAGGGACTTGTTGAGAACAAAATCCTCCACCAGGCTGATGCCGCCCCCTTTCCCCTTGACGGTGTAGACGGGAATACCAGCGGAAGAAAGGACTTCTACATCCCGATAGATGGTGCGCTCCGAGACTTCAAAGCGGCAGGCCAATTCCTTTGCTGTGACCTTCTTTTTATCCAGTAATAGATAGACAATTTCAAACAAACGGTGTATCTGCACAGATTTTCTCCTTCTCCCCCAAAGGGGCTATGGTATGATAGTATCATCATACCACAAAAAGCTGACAAATGGATGTCAGCTTTTGCAAAAACGGGATCAATGGTTTGCAAAATACTCCCGATTGTGGAGGACTGCCAGAGCGTCAGGATGGATTTCCCCCGCCAGTTCATTGTATCTAATCGCCTCTTCCCGATAGCCCAGCTGATGATAGCAGACGCAAAGCTGCAAATAGGGGATAAAGCCGTAACAGTCGGGGAGGACAAAGGCGCCGGAAGTGTCGTCCCGGGGGCGGGAGGCCGCCAGTTCATACCAGAAGATGGCGGTGGTATAGTCCCCCTGTTCCATAAAATAAGCGCCGATGTCACAGCAGGTTTCCGCCCGCGGGGCTCCATAGAAAAAGCTGCGAAACAGGGCAGGCAAGATCTGCTGTCGTTCTCCCGTTGCCCCGTAGCACTGGGCCAGCTGACGGCAGGCGTCAATGTTATTCTCGATCCAGCCCCGCCCCCCGTCCAAAAAGTCTGTGAATTCCCGGATGGCCTCCTGGTATCTTTGGTGGTAAAGAAGCTCCCTGGCATAGTAAAACTGATGCCGGGGCTCCAGCGCTCCTTTCTCCCGGAGCATCCGTTCAAAAATGCGCAGGTTCCGGTCTGGATCCCCAGGGCCTATTTTCCGATGGCTTACCGCCGCGTCACTGTAAAGGAGATTTCCCGCCGGCGGGATCACCTCGTGGACCCGCCCCTGCCAGCGGAAACCTTTCTCCCGGCGGATCATCCGCTCCCGGTAGTAGGAAAAGGTAGGAATACCCTTTTCGTCAAAGGCAATGTGATAGGGCATCATCACCATATCCACCTCTGAGGACAAGGTGCTTTTGAGCTGACGCAGTTTCTCCTGATCCTCCGGTTCTATGACATCGTCGGCATCCAGCCACAGGCAGTAATCCCCGTGGGCCTTGGAAAATGAAAAATTCCGTGCCGCCGCAAAATCATCCTTCCAGGCAAAATCATAAACCTGTTGGGTGTATCTTCCGGCAATCTCCCGGGTATTGTCGGTGCTCCCCGTATCCACCACTATGATTTCATCCACAATCTCCTGGACACTTTCCAGACATCGGGCCAGTACCTCCTCCTCGTTTTTGACAATCATGCAAAGACTGACGCTGGCCAAAGATATTCTCTCCCCTTCTGTGGTTTTTACATCCTATGCGGAAACTTTCTTTTCCTCTACCGGAGTTTATTTTCTTTGGCGAGGATCAGCCCATCTTTTATGCTGGAACAAGTTCCTTTTTTTCTCTCCTTCTTGCCATCATATCGGCTTCCTTGTTATAATAAAGCTGTTGCGGTAATTGACCGCTTTTCTTAAAAACAAACAGGAAAGGAAGAAGAAAATGAATAATTTTACCTTTTACAGCCCCACCATGTTTGTCTTTGGAAAAGGTGAGGAAAACAATACAGGCGCCTATGTCAAAAAATTTGGCGGCACCAGGGTGCTCATCCACTACGGCGGCGGCAGCGCTGTGAAAAGCGGCCTGATCGACCGGGTCAAAGCTTCCCTGGAAAAAGAGGGTCTCTCCTATGTCGTGTTGGGCGGCGTGCAACCCAATCCCCGCAGCGGCCTTGTCTATGAGGGTATCGAGCTGTGCCGCAAGGAAAAAGTAGATTTTATCGTGGCTGTAGGCGGCGGCAGCGCCATTGATTCGGCCAAAGCCATTGCCGCC
>NZ_CBDTOK010000102.1:0-2636 GCF_965361945.1 Zongyangia sp.
TGACTTCCCGTTGTCCTTTGCCGGTGCCTATAGCGATGAGGTCCCACCTGTTCCCATCCCGAACACAGTAGTTAAGCTCATCTGTGCCGAAAATACTTGGCGGGTGACTGCCTGGGAAAATAGGTCGGTGCCGGCTTCTCATATTCCTCCTTAGCTCAGTCGGTAGAGCATGCGGCTGTTAACCGCAGGGTCGTCTGTTCGAGCCAGACAGGGGGAGCCAAAGAAAGAGACAGCAGCAAAAGCGGCTGTCTCTTTTTCGTAAGAAAAAGTTGAGAGGACGGCTGTTAACTGGCGGCTGGGGGCCCGCCCCCGGTGGGGGGAGGAGGGTCCCAAGGCGCAGGAAGAAACAAGGAGCGGCGGGAGGCGGAAGACGACTGGCCGCGACTATGTTTCTGACCGGAAAGGTCGTCTGTTCGAGCCAGACAGGGGGAGCCAAAGAAAAGACAGTTGTAAAAAACAACTGTCTTTTCTTTTTTGTTCCGATGACATAGAACGAACGATAGAAAGGGCTGCGGCAAAATTAGTCGCAGCCCTTTCTATGTATCTATGGGAGAAATTGAGTTGATCTTAGTAGGCCTGGGACAAAATGACAGCAGTGAGGATAGAGTGATATTTATCCTCCGGGCTGTCGGTGCGGGAAGTCATAATGACAGGAATTGAAGCACCCAAGAGAGCGCCTGCCGTGGGGAGCTTGGCAAAATAGGTCAGGGACTTGGTGAAAATATTGCCGGCACAGAGATCCGGCATGATGAGGATATCGGCAACTCCAGCTACAGGAGAAGAAATTCCCTTATGCTTTGCTGCCTGTATGCTGACAGCGTTATCCAGCCCCAGCGGGCCATCCACAATACAGCCCTGAATTTGGCCCCTCTCATTGGCTTTGGAGAGCATAGCGGCGTCAATGGTGCTCTGCATCACGGGATTAATCACCTCTACCGGCGCCACAACGGCTGCCTTTGGGCAATCAATGCCCAAACGATGGGCTAGAAAAACAGCGTTTTGGAGGATCTTCACCTTATCAGGATATTCTGGCGCGATGTTCACAGCGCAGTCGGAAATAATCATCATCCTTTCTTCCTCTGGCAGCTCCAGCAGGGTAGCCTGGCTCAGTAATCCACGCTCTGGGACAAAGCCATAGCCTTTATCCAGGATTGCCCGCATAAAGGCCGCCGTCTGGATAATCCCCTTCATGGGGATGTCTGCCTGCCCATCCCGGACCAGCTGGCAGGCGGTACGGGCGCAAAGGGCGTCTTCCTCCTGAGGGATGATGAGGTAAGGGGAGGCATCCTCCCCAAGCTCCGCCAACAGAGCCCGGATTTTTTCCTCCCGGCCAATGAGGGTGGCCTCCACGATTCCCTTTCTCCGGGCCTCCACCAGGGAACGGAGGGCGTCGAGGTCATGGGCTCCAGCCAGGGCCACCCGCTTTTTTTCCCTGCCTTTCAAAATATGTTGTTCCATTTGGGAAAAACTTTGCAGCATATGTGATTCTCCTTTCAGTCCCGAAGCTCCTGGATTGGCTGTTCCCCTCGCAGCGCTTCCAGGGAGTTGAGACAGAGGGACTGCATCTCATATTCCCCTGGGTAGAGGTGAACCGGGGCGATAAACCCCACATGCTCCTTGATAAAAGCGGTCATCCGGGGGGAATGGGCCATGCCGCCGGTAATGAGGATGGCGTCCACCTTACCGCAGAGGACGGCGGCGCATCCGGCAATTTCTTTTGAAGTTTGATAGGCCATAGCGTCTAGTACCTCACCACACTGGGCGTCCCCGGCTTCGGCCCGCTGTTCTACCTTGAGAGCGTCGTTTTCTCCCAGGTAGGCCATCATGCCCCCTTGACCGCTGAGCTTGCGCTTCATCTCCTGATGGGTATACTTTCCGGAGAAGCACATCTCGACCAAACCACCCACCGGAACGGTGCAGCAACGGTTGGTGGAGAAGGGCCCGTCCCCGGTAATGCCGTTGTTGGCGTCAACCATTCGCCCCTTTCGATGGGCGGCAACAGTGATGCCGCCCCCCATGTGGGCCACCACCAGGTTCAGTTCCTCGTAGGGCCGCCCAATATCCCGGGCGTACTGCCGCCCTACCGCCCGGTGGTTAAGGGCGTGGAAGCTACTCCTCCGGGGCAGCTCGGGCAGGCCGCTGTATCGGGCCAGGGGCTCAAACTCATCGGTGGTGGGAGGGTCCACTGTCAGGGGAAGTGAACCCTGGGACGCCAGCTTATAGACAATGCGCAGCCCCAGGTCGGTGACATGCTGGCCGTATTTTCCGCTGCCGGACTGGGCCAGCATAGCCTCATTGACCCGGTAGACGCCGCCTACCAGAGGTTTGGTATGTCCGCCCCGGGTGACAATAGCGTCTAAGTCTTTGACGGCAATGTGGTTTTCTTTAAGGAAATTGAGAATGGTGCTGGTGCGCAGCTCCTCCTGTTCCCAGATGGTGGAAAATTCCCGAAGATCTTCGGCGCTGTGGGGGAGGGAGGCGCTGATCACGCACCTTTCATCCTCATAATAACACAGCTTGGTGGAGGTGGAGCCTAGATTGATAGCGACAATACGATAAGTTTTCACCTGCTCTCCTCCTCATTCGCTTTTGTGAAGCATCTCTTCATAATGTTGGGTCACCTGCGCCTGAAGCGC